>JAGQWR010000079.1 GCA_020437105.1 Saprospiraceae bacterium | reverse complement strand
CAGTCTAGGGCTGCGCCCGGTCGAAAGTCTAAGGTCGAGGGTTCACGGATCAAACGGTTCATACGGAATAAATTTTAAGCTTGCCGACGACCAGTGTGAACAAGACCAAAAAGCAGGATATGGCCACTAAAGAAATACCAATTCCGAAGTGATCGCTTAAGACGCCCAACAGGAGTACCAGGGCCGTCGTCATCAGGGTCGCTAAAAAGGACTTTGCAGAAATCACGGACGTCAGAATTTCATCGGGTACCTGATCAGCCAGATCACCTGTGAGGATAGGGAGCCGGATGTTTTCCACGATATAGATGACGATAAAAAACAAGAGGGCTAAGACCCAGAATTCGGTGTTGTATAGCAGTCCGCAAATGGCGCCGGAGGCGAGACCGATATACAGCGTTAATTTGGAGATACTTTTATATCCCAGCCCGGAAATGACATAAGCCTTTTTGGAAGCATAAGAGGTGAGCAGGTAAATGACGAAGTAGATAAGTCCGATTACGATCCCACTTTTCCTTTTTACATCCAGGCCCACCATTATGGGGATCAAGATAGCCACCTGTACCATAAGGGGTTGGATATAATCCTTAATGGCTGTCAGGAAAGCGGTGTGAATAGCGGTCAAATTTACAATCTGAAAAACCGCTGGTTTTTTGATGGTGCGTACAAAATCTTTAAACACGATTGCAAGCGTTCTGGGTGCTGCATTTTCCGTTTTGACCAAGGTATAATCTAAGGATTTGGGATAAGAATAGATGTTTACCAGATTCAGGAGATAGGGAAACACAGAGATCAAATAAATAAAGCGGTAATTGCCTGAGTACAAGACCAGGACACCGGCCAAAAGTGCCGAAAAAGCGGACCCCATTTGCGACCAGGAGCGTGTATGTCCGTAGTAATCTATCTTATACTGATGCCAGTCATGCAGGCGCAGATAATCCATGATCATGCCCTTATGCGTACCTGTCCGGAAGGCATCGCCTATCCCATACAGCACGATGGCAAAAAGAAACAACATGAACGTTCCGGAAACATAAAAAAGCAGAAATGACAGGATGTAAAAAAAGAAGGA
Organism: Saprospiraceae bacterium; assembly: GCA_020437105.1. Taxonomy (GTDB): domain Bacteria; phylum Bacteroidota; class Bacteroidia; order Chitinophagales; family Saprospiraceae; genus JAAEZH01. The sequence goes on along the minus strand of JAGQWR010000079.1, from coordinate 17,919 downwards.
AGCGATCAAAGCGCTTTTTCGGCCATAGGTATCAGCAATAATACCGGAGGGGATTTCCGAAAAAAATGTCACCAGCTCCCGAGTGGCATAAATGATTCCGATTTGGGTATAAGAGATGCCATTGTCCAGAAAAAACAGCAGCAAAAAGGCATCGTAAAAGCGGAGGTTTTTGAGAAACCCGTAAGCACAAAATTTATAATACTGCCGATTTCGTACAAAAGTACTCATGCGTTTTCGCTGGTCCGGATTAGTAGATTATCGGATGCAAGATAGTGCAAATGTGGGCAGTGCTTCTGTGGGGTTGGGGGAAAAATATACGCCAGAAAAATTTTGTGGATCACCCCGATGCGCTCGAACGGAGCTACTATGGATAAGAGAATATTTTGAGCCTCCTAAACAAACAATTATTATAATGAATAAATATTAAGACAAAATAAGGTCAAAATTGCAATCCTAAACTGGAGAAATTTCGCAAAAACTTCTCTCTGCTTTCAGCGTTTTTTTTTGCCTTTAAGGAGACCGATTTCCTTTATACTACATTTCTCTCCTTCAGCTCGCTTTCGCGGAAAGCTCCCCCTCTAGCGGTGAACCAAGCAATAGTGAAATGTATAAATCGTAATTAAACTCCACCCTTCCCGATAACCTGTCAGGGGAGAATCACTGATTCTGGAGAGGAAGTTGAAGCATTTGAGTCGGCAACGTTTAGTTCGTTTTGCAGTCTAAACTCAGACCTTAATCTTCCCCAGCAACTCCTCTTTCTTCGACCGGGAAACGGGCAGGGACGCGCCATTTGTCATTTCTACATAGCCTCCGTCCCCGCGATAGTACTTTTCCAGATGGTTAAGATTGATCAAGAAAGATTGATGAATGCGGCAAAAAGCATGATCCGAAAACAGCTGGACGAACTCCTTCAAGGTTTTGGCAGAGAGAAGTTTATTCTTCTGATTCAAATGAATATAGGTATAATTGCTATCGGCCTCACAATACAGTATATCTTCAATTGGAATGAAGTCAATCCCCGTTTTGGTGGGAATACCAACCCGTTGTAATACTGAGTCCGGGTTCATATTTTCTTTTAAATGACCAAGATGCTCGGGCGTGAAACTTACCTGTCTTGCTGCCACTTTTTCAACAGCTGTTTTTAGCTCCTCCGGATCAATGGGCTTTAACAAATAATCAACTGCCGACAATCGAAAGGCCTTAACTGCATACTGATCATGTGCTGTCGTAAAAATTACCTCAAAGTTGATATCTCCTATCACTTCCAACAACTCCAGCCCGGACATCCATGGCATATTGATATCTAAAAAGATAAGTGCCGGCTGATGTTTGCGAATCGCGAGCAAGCCCTCTTTGGTAGAAGTACATTTTTCAAGAATTTGTATTTCCGGACAATACTTTTCCAGGTCAAATGCAAGCGATTTGATACAATAGGGCTCGTCATCAATGATTATGGAACGTATCATGATTTTTTGGATGTTTTATAAGAGGTTCAAAATTCAATATCTACATCCCCGTTTCAAAAATTAACTCAATCCTCTGGTTCCCCTCTTTTTGAAAAATTTTGAGGGTGATATTTTCATTTATCCAGTCCTGATTGTTTTTTAGATATCTGTTTGAGGTCAGAATGTGGTCGTTTTTTTTCATCCCTGTCTTCTCATTCCCGTTATCCTCTAAAATACAATGAATCCGTTCATCTTCGTTTTTTACATTAATCCGCAGCCACTGATCTCCTTCTTTTTGTGAAAATCGCTCCCAAACCACCTGTTCCAGGTAAGGTTGCAACAGCAGGGGCGGCACAGAGAAAAAGCTGGGATCCATATCTGGGCTAATATCAAAGGTAAAGGTAAATGACCATGAAAAACGGATCCTTTCCATTTCCAAGTAGAGTCGGCACATTTCCAGTTCTTCCTCCAGCGTTATTAGCGGCTTTTCGGAATAGATCAGCACTTTGCGGACAAATTTGGAAAACTGATTGAGGTAATGAACTGCGCTTTCGTCCTGGTCCTTTTCAACCAGTTGCTTGATAGAGGACAGGGTAGTAAGGATAAAATCCTGATCTAATTGACTTTTTTGAGCTTTTGCCTTGAGGTCCTTCATCTTTTTTTCCATCTCCGACCCTTGTGGATTCCTGTACTTATTGCTCCTGGCAAAAATAGAAGTAAGGACAAATCCAATACCCAGTACACCTATGCTCAACAACCAGACAATTGATCGTTCATACCAAAATGGCTTTACGGAAATTTGAAATTCCGCTCCGGCAATAGTTTCTTTCGGGCTCTCCAATTTGGTTTCCAGCGTAAAATCTCCGGCATTAAGATCATCTCTACGAATCCACCCTTCATCAAGTGATTCCCAGGTGTCTGAGTATCCCTTCAACCGGTAAAAAGATTTCCAGTTTTGGGCAGGGTCCGGATTTATAAACCGATACCTTAAAGCAATGCTGCGTTCATTATTTTCCAAGACCAGGTAATTATCCTTTATTCTGCTATAATCAAAATCCGACCCATTCAATTCCAAATACTGAAGGTCAACATGGCAGGTTTTCGGTTTTGCAGAAATAATAGGTTTTTTGGAACGCAGGAGAAATCCCGAATACCCTACGCTGGTCCAGAGGTAGCCGTTTTTGTCCACACAAAAGCCCCAAATTTCTGTAGAAGGAGGCTTTTCCCCATTGACGGTAAACCGAAGATGCATGAATTTTTTTCTGGTTGGATCGATCAAAAATGGTCCGGAAAGATGCGATGACAAAAATAAGAAGGAGTTATCTAGTGGTTTAATATCAAACAAGACATTTCTTTGGGTATTGGTTGTGTCCTGCCAATGACCTACTTCCGCCCATTGTCTGGTTCGAGTATCAAACCCCATAAGATGATTTCGCATTTCTATGGTAAAAAGCCAGTCTCCCAGAGGTACATTATACCGGAATCTGTAATACTCCCAATTATCTTTAGCATAATGGCGTGATTCTATTTTTTTGAAGGTTTGAAGCTGATGATTGTACAAATAAAAGCCCGAACGGGTAACACACCAAAACAGGTTTTCATCGTTTGAATCCGCAGTTATGTGCCGGATATGATTGGTGGTGGAAGCATCATCTTCCCGATAGGGTGCAAATTGAAGAAAAGCTGTTACACTATCTGTCTTTGGATCATAAATAGCCATCCCGGCTTTGGTCCCGATCAATAACTCCCCGGAGCTAGTCTTTTCCATATTGAAAAGAGCGCGATGCCATTCATCCTGATTTCTTTTTAGGTAGGCGGAAGCCCTGAACTCAACCGTCTTATTCTGGTTGTCAAAATACAACAGATTCTCTTTGGTGGAGAGCCAATGCGAACCATTGTGGTCCTCACAAATATCATGTACCACCAAATTTTGGGATGGGGGATGGTCCGACAATTGGTAAGAAATATGGGAGAATGCCTTTCCATCATACCTTAAACAACCATGGGCCCCAGAACGGATCCAGATATAGCCCAGAGAATCTTCGTAGATGTTGTATACTTTTTCATCCTTATTGATCGGTAGTTTGATGGCCTCAAAATCCAGATCAGCACCAATGCCTCCTAATTGTTCTACTTGCTCATATTCTTGCGCAAACTGAAACTGAGCGGACAGATCTGTCCGCCATAAAAACAATAGGAATGTGGTCAAGCACCAGGCAGCTGCTCTATTTCTCACCATACTTTTAAATATAGCTTCTTTTAAATTTCGATCGTTACCTCTACCCTGGTACCGGTTGCTTTGCCTCCATAATTTTTATCAATGATGGTCAGGTCAAAGATCTTCTTGTACATTTCCCTACTGATTTTCAGACGATCCTGAATAAGCTGGGTGCCAAAGGATTTTTGTGTTATTCCATAGGCAGATTTTATTTGTTGCGCTTTTTCCCGGCCAATCCCATTATCATCAATAATGCACTTGATCCTGTCTCCATCTTGTTGCACCTGAATTTTCAAAATCCGTTCGCCCTCTTTGTGCAGCAATCCATGCCAGATCGCATTTTCCAAAAAGGGTTGGAGGATCAGTGGAGGTACTTGAACAAAACTAGTGTCCACAGCTTGGTCAACTTCTACATTGAAGGTAAAAGAGTGTTCAAATCGAAGATATTCGATTTCCAGATAATACCGGCACATTTCAATCTCCTCCTCTAAACTAATTAGCTTTTTTTCAGAATGATCGAGTGCTTTCCGTATAAATTTGGAGAATTGAGTAAGGTAATGAACCGCTTTTTCGTCGCTATTTTCCTGAATCAGACTTTTAATGGAGTTGAGGGAATTGAAAATAAAATGGGGGTTCATTTGGTTTTTTAGTGCCCGGGATTCCATTTCTAATAGTTGTTGTTGTATAGTTGCCTTTTGCCGTTCCTGCTTGCGTGCACGGCGTACCCGCCACCGAAACAGCACCAAACCCAGGGCCAACATAGCTGCCATTAAGGATATGTAGAACCACATGGTATAATAAAAGGGTATGACCCTGGATAGATAAAGACTTTTGGTTGCGACAACCTGATCGTCTTTCTTTGCCCGGATTAAAAGCTCATTGGTGCCACCTGGAAGCTGAGGCAAATGGAGGAACCTGGAGGTGTCATTGGACACCCAATCCAGGTGGAAGTCCTTAAGGAAGTATTCAAAAGTAACCTGCTCTGGTTCCAACTCATTGACCAAACTATATTCAATGGTAAAGTCATCCTGATCGTAATCAAAGTAAATGTGATCGTAATGAAACAAGCTTACCCGGTCGTACGACTTGTCCCGGCTGGAGGCTTTTATAATCTGAATATAGTGTCGGGATGCACTATCCTTCTGAAGCACAGGCTCAACCGATCGGAATTTATTCACCCAAATCCTTCCATGCCGATCGTAGGACATGTCCAGGTCTGTTTTTGGAGGAGAGAATAAACTTCCGTCTTTTCGGCGAAAGGTATACTGATGATCAACAAGGTTGAAGATCCCGACTCCAAACCCTTCGGAATTAATGATGATCCGATCATCATCATAGGGGAGGTAAGATTTGACTCGTTCATAACGCCCGGTTGTTTCCCGATTGCCGGGCGGCTCATATAAATATTGCCGATAGGCCTTACTAAGCGTATCAAAATAGACCATTCCGTTACCGTAAGAGGGTGCAATCAGCGTATCCCCTTTGAAGAACCCCGTGTAGAAATACTGCCAGCCCGTATACTCAGTAACATTAGTAAAGCGAGAAGGAAAAAATTCGAAGTGATCCCTGGTTCGGTCAAAGTAAAAATAACCAAAAGTAAACGAGCCCCAGATGATCTCATCGCGTGCATCCGGATAAACGTATTTAACAGCGCTTCGCCTATTTTCTGGCCAAATTGGCAATCCGGCCATGGATTTGTAAAACTCAGTTTCTTTAGTCTGTATATTAATGGCAAAAAAACCGCCCCAGGTACAATTGTAGACCAGGTCATTGTGCCATAACAGGTTGTAGGTCCTGTTTACATCGTTTAAGGGAATATTAAGTTCCTGCTGGTGTCGAATGGTCCATTGTTTGTGACTGGACAGATTGAAGACATATAGCCCTTCTTCTCCACCCATCCAGACATTGTCAAACGTATCTACCAAAACAACCAGATACCTGGTTTCGGGGAGGTCAAAGTCAAAGTCTTTTCGCAATTTCTCCGTAAAGTTAAAAGCTGAGATGCCATCAAAGCAAAAGATACCCATTTCGTCCGCCAGCCAGATATAACCATTATGATCTTCGAAGATCCGTTGCGCAACAGTAGATGAATAATCCAGGATATCAAGGCCAAATGGAATTCGTTCGAACTCCAGTTTCGACGCTATATCCGACTCCTGTGCCATCCCTGACAAAGAGCCAAACAGCAATAGCAATAGTAGACGAAAAGCCATGGGTATCTTTGATTTCCGGCTTTAGTATTTGTTAACCGCACGAAGTCAGGTACAAGGTCCTACGAGCTTGTACCATGAAAATTCTTCACTGCAGGAATCGAAAGAACGCAGCATTAGCCGGCGGTAACCTCTTTTTTCTTAGCGAACCTTCACGACCTCCATTAAGGCTGCGGTGAAATTTATTCCAAGCCAAAAAAGGTAATAAAATTAACCGCTTTTACCCACATACCGAGATCGATTTTCCCGTTAGGATACTTACATAATCTACCAGATCATTATAGGCATCGCCCACGGATCCGGCCATTGTGGCGGCTGCACCTTCAAATTCATTACACAAATGTTTGGTCAGCGTTTTGTTCAGGTCTTCCTGTGCCTGCTGCCCGTCCATGGTTATGATCGCCACCGTTGCGATCATCAGGTATTCCATTTTTTTCTTTTCGAGCGCGATCCAGGCCCCCACGGCCGGACCGACCCCCAAATGTTTAAAGACGTGATCAAAAACAGTTAACGCCCTGTCCAACGCTGCGAACCGATCGAGGGTTTCCTGTTCGCCTCCCCCCGTATTGTTCATCAATTGAGCGAATACAGTACCACTGTTTATATCCAGATTAAAGAAGCCATCCTGCTGCCGGTCTTTCGGAAGCAAATGCACCTGCTCCCTTTTGTCTTGTATAGCGCTCTTCCACTTGGTATAAAGAGCATCGTCTTCCAATGCACGCATCCAATTGTAAGCCATATCAAAGGTCAGATAGTCCAGAGGCTGCCCTTGGATCAGGTTCAGGGTAGCTGTTTCATAATTCAGAGCTTCCATGCGCATCAGTTGCAGGCTATGCCGCAAGGTGTGATCGAAGCTTTTTTGCGGCTGGTGATGAATCGTCCTCCATTGCGAAAAAGGAAGAATATCTAAGGCCTTTACGATCGTTCCTTCTTTGTTTGGGTAAGAGGAGAACAAAGTAGCCCGAACGCCATTCTGAAAGCAAAAAAAGTCTTTGCCGCTATTAGGTGTAAAGGCGTGCTGGAATGGCAGATAATCCTCCGGATAGGTTAAAAACCCGGCATCCAGTGCCTGTAGGGTTTCTTCTTCCGTGCCGTTCTGTATCGCATGCATGACATCCTTTTGGGATAATTTTGCTTCGATCAATTCATCTAGCAAAATAGCCGTCGTGGGTTCAGTGCCTTCAAAGCAGATGGTATAATTACCAAAAAAAGCGGCTTCAGTTTCCTCGCGGTAAATCGGCAAAACAGGATTCCTGTCGGGATCATTAGAGTGGGTAGGCATCCCCGCCAGTTTGCGCTGAACCTTTTGGCCTTCATAATCCAATTCCAGATGGATGCCAATCCAGGCAGGCAATTGGATGGTGCTACTTTCAGGAATAACCACGCGAAAGGTATCAGACACCAAACGGTCTTTCACCCGTAGGGTCAGCTCTTTCTCCTTTTTATCATTTGAGGTGGAGACATAACTAAGGAGGTAAGGTTTAGCTACCTGGTCTTCGGCAAAGCCCAAAATAAAGTCGATAGCTTCCTGATGCTCGGCAACGAGCCGGCTGATCCCATTCGTTAAATAAGCCATCTGTTGGAGGCATTCCTGATTCGGGAATCTCCCTACACCCAACGTGATAACCGGGCATCCTCTCTGAACAATCGCACGGTCTCTATTGATATTAGGATCTCCGCCGGAAGCGCCATCCGTAACAAAAACGATGAGGTCTGCACCGGATTGTTGGCTTGCATTTGCCAGGGCATGCCAGATAGCAGATGTATAGATTTCAGACGAAAACCCCTTAATTATTTCCATCTGTTCTTTCAGCACTGTCAGGTCATCTGTCCATTCCGGGGCTAATTCAAGCTTATGAGGACCGGGACGGGTAAAAGTGGCTACTCCAAATTTGGCCGCCGCTGTTTGTTCCAGAACGGCCTCCGTTAGTGCTATCGCAAAATCGGTGGCGCCCTGGTCGAGGAAGTTTTCAGGTATAGAGCCGGAGAAGTCAAACAATAACAAGACCTTTAATCCTTCCTGGTTTTGCGGATGCCATTGAAAGGGCACCGGGACGCCGTCTTCCAATAATTCGAAGTCCGGACCTTCCAATCCTTTTAAGGTTGTGTCATTCGCATCTTTGGCCTGAAAGCGAACACTGACCTTTGGATAAGCAATGCTCCCGGCTTTTGCTTCGAGCATTGTGACCTGCCTACGCAACTCCGGATGCGACATGCCTGTTTCTACCGGTACCCCATTGACGAGCAATTGGCTTTCCTTCACTTCCAGAGTGTCACCATTTATGTGAACAGCTTTTCCGCTAAAGGTAAATTCCTTAGCGTCCTTATCCGATAGGGAAGGACCTGCCAAACCAATCACGGGTGTAAAGGTCTGGTTACGGTTGCGGGGAAGCGTGAGCTGCTCCCGGGTCGATAGGTGGCTTTGAAACTGGATGACAAGTTGATTACCAAACAGTTTTTCCAGGGGAAATTTTGCGTCGATAAAATTTATTTCCCGATAGGGTTCCAACGCATTTATAAGTTTCAGGCGAAGCTGCACATTGCCGCCTCTGCTGCTCTGTCTGGATTGCCCATCAACTCTTTCCAGGTATAGTTCACCAAATTGGGCATCCCGGAGGTTAGGATTCAAATAAACGGATTTTTCCCCCCATTCCAATTCCACCACATCCATATACCCGGTGATGGCGTTCCAATTAGGATCCGGGTATTGAAAATCATCCGGCAAGCTCTTTTGAATATGCTGCAATACCTGTTGTAGGCGATCATCGTCCAGTTCGGCAAATTCCAAGGGGCGAGTCCGAAAGATCGACAAGTCAACTGAGCGGGGAAAGTGAACATCAAACGCCCGTTTTTGGGGATAGAAAAAAACCTTATCCCAGCCTGTTTTTTCAATATCGAAAGGCCCGTACTTAAGGGTAGCGGTAAACCCTGCCTCGGCAAGCATACTTTGCAGCAAATGCGCTTTCTCGAAAAACGTCCCGGCACCATAACGGAGGCATCCGGTGTCACCCCAACGGTAATTATAGGATCTTACTCCCGATGATCTTTCATAAGACAGACGCAAATCCACCATATTAGGATAGGTCTGTATGGAGTCCCGAACAAAAACAAACATCTTTTCGGGGTCTTTCGTGGCGATGACCTCTGCCATGCGTGCCGGGAGATAGTCGGCGCAACCCCGAATCTGCTCACGCATCAATAACAAGGCTTCATAGGGGTCTGTAATCTTTTTTCCAAGCCCACAACTGGTTAACGTTGGGATCTGAAGGCCAACCGCCAACAGGCCCATCAATTGTATAAATTCTCTTCGAGTGTGTTCCATGGGTCTTAATTTCGGCGTTCAAAATTGCGATCAAACTCGGCATCCAGTTCAGTGATCTCTTCCTCTATTGCTTCGATCCGACGGTTGAGATCCTGCAGTTGTGCAGTATAGGGCTTCAGGCAATTGGGATCACCTTTGCAAGGAATGGCAATGGCATCCTTTTGGTCTTTCAGGTCTCGGCGTTGAAACTCCAGTTCTTCGAGTCGCTTTTTCAGGTAACTGGCATTATCGACATTCGCTTCCGTGCCCATAAAAACCTCATAGTCTCCCCCATCAAAGCTAAATGGCTTTTTGTCGAAGCTTTCCAGGATAAAAACCAGGCTGAAGCTTTTGTTCTGTATTTTTCTGCGTACCACCAACAGATTACGCTCGCTGACATAATCCTTGAACACACCGACCCCCAGACCCAGATTGGGTACCATGGTAATGATATCCACATCATCCCGGTGAAAACACAGCTCCATATCGCTATCACTTCCTTCAACGGGGCCTTCAAAGCATTTATACGCCCCCGGATAGCGAACATCCAGTTCGGCAATCGGCTCCAGCTGATCCCATTTACTCAACTCACGGATGATCGCCTCATTTGTAGCGGCTTCCTGATCGATACCGCCCATTACCTGATCGGCCAATTTGATTTGTTGTTCCAACAACAGAGCATTTCGGGTATCACCTTTGGTAGTGAAGGTGACTCCTCTACCGGATTTGGACTGTACCATGAAATCGGTTTGCTCTCCCTCCCGCTGGCTGGTATTGAAAAAAGAAGCTTCCCGCCCATCGATTCCCATACTACCGTCTTTGGAGTTAAGGTAAATAGAGAAGCTGCGGTTACCCTGAGGAGTAATTACCTGCAGGCGCATGGTATAATCAAATTTGAACACACCGTTGGGTTCTTTGAAATTATTGGCCCGCCACTCGGATTCCTGCCAGAATGGTTTTTTGGGGTCATAATTTGGGTGTTGATTTCCAAATTTTTCAGCTTGCTCCTGAGGCGGTGCTTCATCATCAAAAGGATTAGCCACACCGGACCAATGCATGGTATCTTCTCGTGAAGTCTGCATGGCTGCGGATACTACCATCATCTGAACAACCATAGCAGGCATCATTTCGTATTGTTCAAGTTCTTCTTCCTTATAGCCAGCTTTCAAAAATTCGGTTAGCACTAATGACTTCACCTGCTCTGCCGGAAGGGCTTCAATTTTGTCCTTTACCTGCATTTTGATAGAAGCTTCTACCGCTATATTCGTTTTGGCATCGGCTTTGGGCTGTACGCCAGCAAAGAATGGGCGGCATAGTTGTTCGGCAACGGATGGGGGGATTTGAGCTGTTGTTTCGATGCCAATCAGACTTAGAAGAAGGAGGCTCAAAAGGATGGAAGTTTTCATTTTTTCAGATTTAGGAAGTGACTTTTTAAATTGGCACATGGCGGAGGGTAAGCCCCCCCTTATGCCCTGTGCTTCAAGTTGTATTCCAACTTATGCTAATCTACCTCCACGCGCCAACGAATTTCCAGGACGGTTTTTCCGAGTGCGTCGTTTCCCTCAATTTCGGTCAGAGTACTAACCTTTGTCTTGTTAAAGACGTCGTCTCCTTCCCATTGAAAACTCAAGGGATCGAACTTGTCGTTTTGAGAAGTGGAGTCGTGTTCATACAGTTCATTAACCAGTTGAAATGTAACTTTCCGGGACAATACATCTTCGACACTTAGATCTGACCAGGGCATTTTTTTCGATACATTGATCTCCAGCACATCGCCTTTTTTCATATCCACCAGCTTGTCTTTTGGCAGGTTAAAAAGAGTGACTTCCGGACCTTTGATTCCTCCATTGTTTATTTGGCGGCAACGAATAGTTCCGAAAAGTTCGATTTCGTTGCCCGGATCGGCAACATTGATACATTTGATCGATTCCAGTACGATGGAATACGAAGGATCATCTTCATTGACCGGGATCACCTTCCAGTTTTGAACACCCCGGCCACCGCCTTTGATAAAAATAGCGGCTTCTGTACCGGAAACGGGGAGCGTACTTTTAAGGTCCAGACACAAGCCGCTGCCTAATTTTGAGTGCAAATAATGCAGCCCTTCCCGATGAGACGGGACGAATTGGAACTTCTGGCTGTCTTTTGCACTTTTCCCATTTTGAATCATGGGAGACCATGATTTGGCTGCACCACCCTGAACATCCAGGTACAAACCGGTTTTGACATTCCGGAGGTAAAAATAATCGCCACCAGCCTTTTCCAGCTTCCACGAACAAGCAGCTTTTGTGCTGGCGTTTAGTTCATGTACCGCCACCAGGGCCCCAACATTGACCGCTCCGTTTCTGGGTGACAGGTAAACGCTTTCATTGGAAGCCGACTGCAGATAAACGATCTGACCGTGTGCGATCTGTGCATTGCTTTTTGATACGAATCCCAGACAAAAAACGAAAGATAAAAGGGAGATGAATTTTAGATTTCTCATTGTATTTAGATTTAGTTTAATGAAGTTTCCATTTAGAAGTTGTTTAACAATACCTCACTGGCTTCTGGCAAAGCCTTTTCATTCCAAGAATCTCAGTAGCATTCTTAAACCACCAGGTCTGCTGTAAAGCGATTTACGGTAATAGTATCGGGAATGTTTTTATGGATGACCAGGCAACCTCCCTGATTAAGCAGGATCTTCCTCAAGGACTCCTGCCACATTTTTAATTTTTGAGTTCTTATCGGGAATAGAGGTCTTGCACATCGTGGATTACCCGGAAGTAACCTTTGTTGACTCCAACAAGATTTTCGATGTAATAGACCATCAGATCTTCCGAAAAATCATCGGATATTCTGGCGGTGGCGATCGAGCCACCCTGGTTTTCTTCGCCAAAGGTTTGGGCGAGTCGAATTCGATCACTCCAGGAGGCAGGATACCCTTCCGTGCTTAGATCCTTACCGACCGTTAGGAAACCGTAATTATTCCCAGAAGGATTATCGATGTCAAAAATGAGGAGATCGTTTTGTACCCGGCCATCAATAAATTTGGAGATGACCGAAATGCCACCGCCTTGGTTCTCCCAGCCAAATGGCATGCCTACTGTTCTGGGTTCACTCCAGGAGGAAGGGATTCCATTTTCATTTAAGTCCCAACCGATCCGGTAATAACCCGCATTCCCACCAGACGGATTATCGATGTAATAGATAATTAAGTCCAGTTTTCCGGTTCCGCTAATGTCAGCCAGACAAATATCCCCTCCCTGGTTTTCCCAGCCGAGCCCAAAGGGAAATTCTATGGGCTCACTCCAGGAAGCCGGATCTCCATTATCATCCAGGCTCCAGGCAATTCGGTAAAACGCTTTATTGTTCCGGTTGGGATTATCGATATACATAATGACCATGTCCAGTTTGCCGTCGCCATTGATATCACCCAAAGCAACACCGCCACCCTGGTTCTCCCAGCCCAATCTACCCGGTACTTCCTTGATCTCTGTCCAACTTGCCGGTACACCCTGGCTGCTAAGATTTTTGCCGATCCGGTAATAACCTTTATTGCTGTAACGAGGATTGTCGATGTAAAAAATGACCATATCCATCCTGGCATTCCGGTCAATCTTTCCGAGCGCAACGCCAGCACCCTGGTGTTCCCAACCCAGTGTTCCCGGCACCTCCTGAATGTTGCTGATGTAGCGGCGTACCTTAACTTGTGCATTCAAGGGATCTGTTCCCGAGCTGATCCGTTTGATTATTATTTCGATGTTGTGCTGTGCATCGGTAAAAACTTTCCCGGGAGCCCATTCATGGGTATGCAGGGTGAGGTCGGTAGAAATCAGGTAGGAGATTCCATTCTTTACTTGACGGATCAAAACAGCATTCTCACCAATACCCTGATCCCAGTTTTGGGGTGTTCGTAATTCAACCCAGTAGGCACAGGTTTCACCGGTTCCCGAGTCCTTATAATCGATTTTTATCGCTTTCTTATACCCGCGATGCATGTGCCCGCCCATTGAATCCAGTAAAAAATCCTGGGGTTCCTGGCGATACCATGGAAAATACCCAATCAAATCCTCAGACAACCATCCTCTCGCGTAAGTATAAGGAGCATTCAACCCTGGCCCGGAATCACCAAACATCGGGTGTGTGAAGCTTTTAACGTTCATGGCACTCATGATATCCCAGGAATCAAAATACTCCCCATGAGCACTCCAGGTGTTTGATTTCCTACAACTATCATCAAAGGAATGCTTGAAATGCATACCATGCCCCATCTCATGGGCTAAAAAAGTAGGTTTAATAATATCAATATTGGCAAGAACAGTACCGTAATCTTTATTTAGCCATATAGCCCTACGCTTGTGAAGCGCAAAAGAGACAACGCCCACACTTCCGGCATCTTCAATATTTTGGTCAGGTATTAGAATGATGCCATAAAATGGTTCAAAATCAATTGAACTTCTAAACTCTTTGGCTGCTTCATAGATTTTCTCTCGTCTTCCAAGAGCTCTAAATTCTTCAAGTGTTAAGGAAAGGGTACGCCAACCATAGACTCGTGTTCCCTCAATATTGATATTATTATAAGACACATCCTGCCAGTAGTCATACAAACCGCCAGTTCCGGAACTAAACATATCTCTGTAATAGCTGGCCGGTTTTCGATCAGGATGGGGTTCTGAACCTCTGAAGGATACCAGGAGAACAGCCCAGGGATAACGACCGCTAAGCGGAGAATAATAATTTTTAATGCTCATAACTTTGTTTTCTATTGGGGTTACGCCGGATGATTAGATGATACATCACAACTATAGCGTTCGGATATAAACATAGAAGAAAGCAGCAGACGAAGAAATGGCTATTGAGTATCCGGTAGGTTTAGTGAGTAAGTAACGGGGTTTTATTCCAGGATCATGGTTTGATCTCCATTTGATATAGAAGTGGAGAACCCAACTAACTTAGAAATTACTTGTACGGTCTTATCAATTTAGGGGAAGTAGTCGAAGTATTGGAGTAGTATTTTTATTCGCCTTTCGGTGATTTTTTTGGCCAGCTATCCACCAAAGGTGGAACCAAGTAACTCCCCTCCTTCTTGCGGTCTGTACAAGACTCGAAAGTAGAGTCCTTATTAAATTGCCAATAAATACTTTAAAAGCTTCAGGTTAGAAGTAATACAACTGTTATTATAAAAGCAATAGCGACTCAAGTTTACACCAGAACCGCTATTGTTTTTATACATTGTTGTAGAGTGTTTTCACTTCACATTAAAACGTATTCCGCCTTACATATTTTCGTACCATTGTACGGTTAGTATCAGAGATTCCAATCATTAGCAAGTCTTTATCATTGACTTCTATTTTCCAACTTTCCGCTACTTTATCTTCCTGGTGAGGTAACAAAGTAATTTCTGGTCTATGACCATGAATATGCCAATATCCGGTCATTTTTTTTCCTTCGGGACTAAAATTGATATAAATCCTATCCCATCGAATGAACAGTTTGTGTTTATTATCTTTATCAAAATCATTTAAAATGGATTGTTCATTTTCAGTGATTTCCACCAAATCCCAAATGCCTTCAAGGTAATCGGCCGGAGACATGGGCAACTTCTCAATGGGCACTAAAGTCACCTTAACCAGCGCCCCATCTTCCACTCGTTCCCAAAACATTTTTTCATTAGCAAACGAGACAGAAAAACCACCGAATTCGTCAGTAACATCTAAATAATCTATGGCTGAATACATCTTGTTTTCGGCATCATAATTCCAATTGCCTTGTCCGTTTTGTAGCCAGCCGTTTCCCGCTTGGTAAGTGCCATCCGTGTTTATTTTAAACCATTTGGCCACAGGGGTCATATTTTCTTCGCCAACTTCTACAATTTCTACTTCCCAAAAGCCAATTACAGTTTCTTCTTGGGCATAGGTAGAAAATGAAATTAGCATCAATGCGAATACAACAAAGGAGTTCAATTCTTTTTTCATCGTTTATTTAATTAAAATGTTGACAATTTTCTGTGCTAGTAGCATTTCGTTAGTCCTGTTCCCCACGTTACTTAAAAAGCTGATTACATACTCTCCACTGTTAATATTGACGAGCATGGATTTATATCCGTCTGTGCTTCCACCGTGAATGATATAGGGTTTGTCAATTCCTAAATCACCCATTTCACTCTTGTTTTCTTTATCAAAAACTACCCACCCATATCCATAACTTAAATTTTCACTTATTCCGGCCAGGTGATTTTGCTTCATCAACTTTAAGGAAGCTTCCGTTAACCAACCAGGGTTGTCCATTACTTGCGCCCACCTATTCAGGTCAGAAGCAGTAGAGAATATTCTCCTACTCAGACTTAAATCTATAAATGGGTTTTGCAACCATTGACCAGCTGACTCCTGGTAAGTATAAGCTTGTGCCAATTTTGGTATCACAATTTCGTTACTGCCTTCAGAAACGGTGTTTATTAGCCCTAAGGGGACTGCCAGGTTTTCTTTTAGAACCTGAGCAAAAGGCTTTTCGTATGTTTTGGCAATGATGATAGCCAAAAGATGATAGCCAAAATTGCTATAATAAAATTCCTTACCCGGTTCGTTGATCGGTTCAATATTGCTGATGAAATCGACATATTCTTCATCAGTAAATCGCGAACGTTTGAATTTTAGAAAGTTATTTTGTTTTAGTTCTTCCGCCACACCATCATAATCTGCTAAGCCAGAACTATGACAAAGCAAATGATGTAAAGTAATTTCCGGGTGAAAATGGCTCTTGTATGAAAAGCCAGAAAGTAATTCTTCTAATTTATCATCAAGATTTAGCAGCCCTTCTTCTACAGCTTTCAAAGCCAACGCTGCTATCATAGATTTATTCACCGAAGCGATGTCCAACTTTACATCCTTATCAAATGGAATGGCCCAACTTCTATCTGCCAGTCCTAAATAGTTTTCATAGATAGTCTTCCCATTTTGGGTAATCATCACGCCACCATGAAATAGGTCTTGGTTGAAATGACTCCTGAAAAGTGAGTCAATTTGTCGGGTTTTGATTGGATTTCCTCCATTGGGAGGTCTATTTTCTTTGGGCTGACATCCAATAATGCTACTTATCCCGACTACACCAAACAGCAAGAGAAGCTTTTTCATTGCGTCTTTCTTTTCTGCAAATATGAAAGCTAGAAACCCGTTTTTACAAACAATGAGGCTGCTTAGGGATGAAAACCAATCATGCGTGACGAAAAAATACTCAGTCGAGAAAGTGATTCTGATATTGCTTAGATACGGGTACGCTTGCCTCCTTAACCTTAAGATAGACTTTCCCTTTAATCTGCTTTACGGATTGGATATTATGGCTATTTACCAAATAACTCCTGTGGGATTTTTGTATTTCAGGATAGGCTTTTAACTCTTGTTCCAGAACTTTGAGTGGTTTACGGATGAGGTGCTGTTTGCTCTCCCCATTTGAATAGTATGAAATTGCAATGTAATTCTCGGAAGAGTTGGCATATAGAAAGTCTTGCAATTTGACTTTTAATTGGTCTTTGCCATTTTCAGATTGAAATGATAAGTAAGAGATTTTTAGTTTCTGGGGAGCTGTAATTGTTTTTAATATAAGGTAGAAGGAAAGCGGCAACACCATCATGAGGGGGAACTCTTTAATGATAAGTGCGTAAGCTTCGAGATTCCACTCTTGCCAATTCCAGAAAAAGTTGAATAAGATAAATATGAGTTGGCTCCCTAAAAATACCAAACCAATATACCACAATGCTAAATATATAAAATTAGTAACATGAAATTTTGACTTAAACCAGGTTTCAAAAGCAGTCAGATACCCGAAGGTCAACGCCCCAAAACTTAAACATCTAAAAAGGTGGGTATGGCCTGAATAGGATAATCCTTTCTGTATGCCGTATGCTTCGAAAAAGTACAAAAAATAGAATACTAAAAAGCCGGAAACAAGGCCAAAAATTACAGGAAAAAGCTTGGGCGATAAAAGCTTTTTAAAAATGCTTACTTCTGATATTGAAAATTCGTTGGCCACCTTTTATCAAACCGTTCTTAAAATAATTTCGGTGTTTTCTCTTGCCGACTAATGCCATACAAAGGTTGTATATCAAAAGCAGGCGATTTCAAAGCACTAAACTTCCGCTCAGGAACGAGCTTTTGTACAATTCCTGAACTTTAAATTTAAAACTAACTCGCCTATTTTTGCATACATCGAGCGTATTTCTAAACACTAAAAAACCCATTAATATCAATCATTTTCAGCAACATAGCAAGTTTACATTAATGCTTAAAAAAGAAGTAAATGGAAAATGTAAGGGTTGATTAGGCATAAGAGTATGAGCAGATCCTCCTAGAATTATTTGATTGTTACCTTCAAGAATTTGATGAAATGGGGAATGCCATCAGTACTCTTTATAACATTTGGAAGTATGATATAGCTGATGGGAAGGGCAAACTTCTAAGAGATGGGCTTACTTCCGGGTTCAGAATGTTTGAAACCAAATATTTGAACGAAGGAGAAGAAAATAGTAATTCGGATAAAAAAGCTGAGGTTGAGCATTGGAAAAAATGATACCCTAACCACAAATAGCTTAGATTGTATCAATCTTCACATTAAAGTACCCAGGAAATTAATTGAAGAGCAAAAAAAGGGAAGAAAAATATCAAACTGCCCCCCTGCTGTCCCCTCCAAAAACAAACCCCTTGCAAGTTTTTGACTTACAAGGGGTTACTGTTTATTGTTGCGGTCTGGACGGGACTCGAACCCGCGACC
>JAGQWR010000078.1 GCA_020437105.1 Saprospiraceae bacterium | reverse complement strand
CACTGACAATCAACCATTTTCGCCGAAGGGCGGAAATACTCCACGCCGATTAAGCGAAGCGTAAATCGGCACTCCACCTTCCAAACAACTACTCCAACTCAACAACTAAATCATCCTGCTCTACCAGCGAATTTGCATTCAGGTGAATTTTCCGAACGGTTCCTGCGCCGGGCGAAGTAATTGTGCTCTCCATTTTCATGGCCTCGATTACAAAAAGCGGCGAATTTAGCTTTACGACATCTCCTTCTTCGACCAGAATTTTTGAAAGTTTGCCTTGTAGCGGGGCGCCGATTTCATTAGCCTCCTTCGCTTTTCGATTTTGGATGATTTCTATTTTAAGATTCTCATCCCGAACCTCCATGGCTCTGGTCTGGCCATTTAGCTTGAAGAAAACCAGTCGATGTCCCTGGTCGTTGGGTTCAGATTTATTGATAAATTTAATCGTGATGGTTTTACCGGCTTCCAGTTCTACCAGGATCTCTTCATTGGGTTCCATCCCGAAGAAAAAGGCAGGTGAAGGCAGATTGCCCACTACCCCGTTTTTTTGAAAGTGATCGTGAAAATCCCGGAATACCTGTGGATAAAACTTATACGAAAGGAAGTCTTTAAACTGGTAAAAGGCTCCAAATTCTTTCAGAAAGGCCGGAAATTCCGTATCAAAATCTACCGGATCCATGTGTTCGTTCGGGCGTTCGGTGTATGGTTCTTCTCCTTTCAGGATCATCCGTTGGATCTCCGGCGGAAAACCGCCATCAATTTGTCCCAGATCGCCTCGCATCAGGGATTTGACACTATCCGGAAAGGCCAGCGAATTGCCTTTCTCCAATACATCTGCACTGCTTAATTTATTGGCAGTCATAAACATAGCCAGATCGCCTACAACTTTAGATGAAGGGGTAACCTTAATCAAATCGCCCAGCAGGAGATTGGCATCAATATAATTGGACTTAATCGTTTCAAACTGATCTTCCAGTCCGAGGCCGCGTGCTTGCGGACGTAGATTGGAATACTGTCCGCCTGGAATTTCGTTTTCATACACTTCTGCGGTACCTGCCCGTAGTTCGGTTTCAAAGGGGTAATAGTACTCCCGTACTGCTTCCCAATAATTGGAAAAAGCGTTGAGACTGTGTTGGTTCATCTCCGGTTGGCGGGGATTTCCACCCAACATAGCTAATACCGAGTTTAGGTTTGGCTGACTGGTCAGGCCAGACATAGAAGCCAGCGCCAGGTCGATCACATCCACTCCTGCTTCCACTGCTTTGAGATAGGTCGCAGACTGCACAGAAGAAGTATCATGCGTATGGAGGTGAATAGGCAGCTTAATGGCATCCTGAAGTGCGCCGATAAGATCCGTTGCAGCCTGTGGTTTTAACAAACCGGCCATGTCTTTAATCGCCAGGAAATGGGCGCCGGCGTCTTCGAGTCGTTTGGCCAGGTCCACATAATAAGGCAAATCAAACTTTGTACGGCTTGGATCCGTGATATCTCCGGTATAACAAATACAGGCTTCTGCTACGGCACCTGTTCGTTCCCGTACAGCACGAATACTGGTTTCCATGGCTTTTACCCAGTTGAGGCTGTCGAATATCCGGAAAATATCAATTCCGCTTTCCGCCGCTTCTTCTACAAATTTGACCACCAGATTATCCGGATAAGCGGTATAACCAACGGCATTGGATCCGCGCAGAAGCATTTGGAGGCAAACATCGGGTAAGGCTTCCCGCAGCAATTTGAGTCGCACCCAGGGACTTTCTTTCAGGAATCGAAGTGCCACATCAAAAGTTGCCCCACCCCAGACTTCCATACTAAAAAGTTCTGCGCCATGGGCCTCATTAAAGCGTTGTGCCACCTGCATCATATCATAGGTACGCATCCGGGTAGCGAGCAAACTCTGGTGCGCATCCCGAAAGGTGGTATCTGTAAACAACACGCGTTTCTCCTGACGCACATGGGAGGCTAGTGCTTCAGGTCCCTGCTCCAGCAGAATTTTACGGTAGCCGCCTGTTTTCTTTGGTGTTGCCATAGGTGGTGGCACCACAGGCTGACGCCAGTATTCATGTCTTCTCTTGTCTATAAATTTCACATCCGGATTGCCATTCACAATCACATTGGCCAGATATCGAAGCATCTTGGTACCCCGGTCCTGGCGATGTGGCAGCTTAAATAAATCCGGGTTGTCCGGAATAAACCCTACCCGGGCATTTCCGCTTACAAATGTTTCATTTTGAAGCAGGTTGAGCAGAAAATCAATGTTAGTCTTTACACCCCGAACCCGAAACTCCCGCAGGGCACGGTGCAGGCGCTGAGAAGCACCGTTCATGGTCCGTCCCCAGGCAGTAACCTTAACCAACAAACTATCAAAAAAGGGCGAAATCTGCGCCCCCGGATAAGCACTGCCTGCATCCAACCGAATACCCATACCACTTGCAGACCGGTAGGCGATCAGGGTACCAAAATCCGGTTTAAAGCCGTTTGCCGGATCTTCAGTTGTTACACGGCACTGGATGGCGCAACCTGTAGCTACAATATCCGCCTGATTTTTTAGTCTGATTCGTTCATCCCCAAATTCGTAGCCCATACAGACTAAAATCTGTGTTCGAACGATATCAACCCCTGTTATTTCTTCGGTAATGGTATGTTCTACCTGGATACGCGGATTCACCTCAATGAAATAAATATCCTCTGCTTCATCTACCAGAAATTCTACTGTGCCCGCACAACTATAATTTACTGCTTTACCCAGCTTAATAGCGTAGTCATAAATCTTTTGCTTGGTTGCCTGAGAGAGCGTCAGACAGGGCGCGATCTCTACTACTTTCTGGAAGCGCCGCTGCACAGAACAATCCCGCTCAAACAAGTGGATCAGGTTGCCATGCTTATCGCCCATCAACTGCACTTCGATGTGTTTGGGGTTGCGGACGTACTTTTCGAGAAAGACCGTATCATCCCCAAAGGCAGTTAATGCTTCTCCTTTTGCCTCATTAAATTCTGTCTTCAATTCATCCTCGTTCCAAACGACCCGCATGCCTCGTCCGCCACCGCCGGAAGCTGCCTTTACCATCACGGGGAAGCCAATTCTTTTTGCTTCGGACAGTGCTACCTCTGCATTTATGAGCGGCACCCGGGAATCCTCAATCAGTGGAATATCTAATTCCCGACCCAGGGTCTTAGCGGCTACCTTGTCGCCTACCCGAGCCATTGTTTCCGGACTGGGGCCGATAAATACCACGCCTTCTTCGCGGCAGCGTTGGGCAAATCGCACATTTTCTGATAGAAATCCATAACCTGGATGGATGGCCTGTACGCCTTGTTTTTTGGCTACCCGAAGTATTTCTTCAATATCCAGATAAGGTTTGAGCGGATCATTATTTTCTCCAATTTGATAACTTTCATCTGCCTTAAACCGGTGTAGGGAATATCGATCCTCATAAGTGTAAATGGCAACGGTACGGATTTGCAATTCGGAGGCAGCGCGCAATACCCGGATGGCTATTTCACCTCTATTGGCAACCATGATTTTATCAAACTGCTGAATAGTCACTGACATAGTAGCGTAATTTTTTGGCGTGAAGGGTGGAAAGAATCTGGCAGGGCGCTTGAGTCGGAAAGATAAGGATTCAATATGGAATAACTAAAAAAGTCTGGTGCGATTGCACCAGACTTAACAAGGTATTTTTCTATTATAGTTGAGCCAAATTACATTTACCCTAATTCAGCGGATTGCCAAAGGTTTGTACCCAGTATAATCCACTCTGAGCAGCTCCCATCTCTGAAAAATTGGGAGACATTAGCAATTCGCAATGGGTTGGACTGTTTATCCAGGCTGATACAGCCTCCTCCATGTTGTCGTAGCCAAAAGCAATATTCTCTCCCACTGCCTGCCACTCATAATGGGCATCATTGAGGCGATCGGCAATTCGGGTACCGTCTGAGCCTTTGTGGTCGAAAAAACTATTGGTATGCATATCAGTTGCGTGTCGGGAGGCAGCAGATTCCAGTAATGGATTCCAGACCAGTGGTTTTGCGGGACCGAAATATTCGTTTCCACAGGTGCAACCTGCTGCGCGTTGGTCATTTACCAATTGAAGCATTTCCTTCTGAAAGGCAGCTGAAACAGGTACAATTTCCTGATTGCGGATGGTATTACAAGAGAAAAGGGCGAGCAGGGTTGTCAGGAAAAGCATTCGCATGAATTGTTGGTTCGTTCAGGAATGGACCTATAACGAAGCAAAAATTCAGCTTCTTATCTTTTTCCTATTTTTTTTTCGAAAAGAAATCGGGATGCAAACCACATTCGGTCTTTTGTTCTTCCGCCCAGCGACCGCTCCTTCCATCGCCTTTTTTAGTACAATGCGTACAACCTATGGAGCCGTACCCACAAGCACTAAGAGGATGCGCCGGTAAATCCATTTCGGCGAAAGCCGCCTGAAAATCCGCCTCAGAAATATCAATCAGGGGATGAAACTTTAGGAGATCACCTTGTTTTTCGAAAACCTGGAGACCCGCCCGGTATGGCGTTTGAAAACCCATTAAGCCCGAAATCCAGACTTTAAACTGTTTTTTCACCTCATTGAGGGGCTGCACCTTGTTTAAATCACAGCAAGCATCCGGATCACTGCTCCAAAGTTGCGTTGCTTCGACCTTTTGATGATCTGTTGGATCCGGCAATACATTTACTACCCGGATATTCAATTTGTCAGCCAGTGTATTTCTATAAGCAAGGGTTTCCTCAAAATGGAATCCGGTATCAATAAAATGAACAGCTTGCGTTGGGCGCATTTTTGAAACCTGTGCCAGTAAAAAGGCAGAGTTAGCTCCAAAACTGGAGGTTAGTAAAACCTCTTCCGGACGAAAATAAGCGTATAATAAATGAATTCTTTCCAGAAACGACAAAGGAGAAAAGATACTGTTGAGGTGATCGATATCGTGCAGATCCCCATTATAATCAAGGAAAGAAGTCAACTTTTGCTTCCATTTAGCGGATTGTACTTCCTCCTCGGCTGGCAGGTCAAACTTCTTTAAATGCTTC
The DNA here is from genome assembly GCA_020437105.1 of Saprospiraceae bacterium. Classification (GTDB taxonomy): domain Bacteria; phylum Bacteroidota; class Bacteroidia; order Chitinophagales; family Saprospiraceae; genus JAAEZH01. Next base: position 29,294 of record JAGQWR010000078.1, on the reverse strand, counting down.
ATACAGAATCAGAATTCTGATACAATACTATTATGATTTTTTTAGAGAAACAAATAACCTATTGATTATTTTGCAATCATAACTATAAAATGACAGTCTATTTACTAACAAAGCCGGCCTTTTGTTAAAAGCCGGCTTTGAAAGTAAGCAGGTAAAAAACCTACTGGCTAATCAGGCGCAACACCTTGGTTTGCCCAAAATTATCTTCCACTCGGATAAAATATAATCCGGGAGTCCATCCTGCCAAATCCAAAGAGAGTGTGGTCTGATCTGCCTCCCAGTTGGTCTGATATACTTCTTTGCCTACAACATCCATTACCCGGACATTCCAGATGTTATCTGTTAAGCTCCGTTTCAGATACGTGGTGCCTGAAGCCGGATTTGGAAGCAATTGCATCGCATTCATAATCTGGAGTGAAAGTGTCCGTTGCTCCGGATCTTCCTGAATGCCCCCTCCCATTGGGAAAGTCGTACCGATAGGAGAATCAGCCACCTGATCTCCACAGAACAGGGTGGAATTCGTGACATAAATATCCAGGCTGAGTTGCGAGGTACAGCCGTTATTCACTACAACCAAATGGATGGTTTTTAGGCCAAAACTTGTCCAGGTAACCAATTCACTGATCGAATTGGAAGTAGCCGGGATGGCATCATTACCGAAATCCCACTGATAGGTAGCGCCGGGTCCATTATTAAATGCTTGCAGGAGTACGTCATCATCCACACAAATTAGTCCCAGGTCATTAATTTGGGCAACAGCTTCTGTACCTACTTCCTTGACAACGATATCCGTTTCTTCAAAGCCTGTACATCCATCTCTACGTACACAGCGCGCATAGTAGGTCGTCTGGTAAATAATCCCCGGATCATAATTCGGGGTATTTGAGTTTGGAATGGGGATCCAGATACTCGGATCGAATGGTCCGTCGGCAGTACTCATCATCCAGAGGAATTCAATAGTACCCACTCCTCCTGATGGGGGTGTCAATTCTGTAATTGGTCCAGCGTCGTTGCCGGGGCCACAGAGGTATTCATTTCCGACTATCTCTCCCGGATCAGTTACATTGACGCACTCTACAAATATACCGGCATCGATATCCAGGCGGCAATCGCCCGATACCAGCATATACATGGCCGTTGAGCCATTCGCGAAGATGACATCACTGTCCGTATCCGGATTTCCAGTACTTGGAACGGTAAATTCGTAATCAAGCGGCAAATTGGTAAACTGCAGACTATACACACCTGGTAACAGGCCGTCAAACAGATAATAACCTGATGCATTGGTAGTCGTGGAGAGTTGCACATTATCGCCATTCGAATCCACACCGGTCAGCGTCACGGTGACACCCTGAACACCGGATTCGTTGCCATTCTGCTGCCCGTTTTGATTCAGGTCCTCCCATACATAATCTCCGATTTTTACCGGATTAATCAGTTCCACCGAACAAACAGATAGGCAACCGGTAGCTACATCCGTAAGAGTAACCTCATAGATGCCGGGGCCCAAATCAGTAATAATCTGGGTAGTTTCACCTGTACTCCACAGGTATTCAAAAGGGCCTGCCTGACCATTCAGATCATCTACTCCGACGGAGCCATCCATTCCATTTACCGAAGAAATCGGACTCACGACAAAAGCCAGACAATCAAATGGATCGGCAGCTTCTTCGATCTCAATCGAGCCCGTGCCTTCGCAGCCATTCGTATCACTTACCGTAACAGTTGCTGTTCCGGCTGGTAAAGTGACAGCTGTTGCTGTTGTTTCGCCAGAACTCCACAGGTAGCTCAGATTTCCTGATCCGCCGGTTGCGGTAACAGTTGCCTGACCGGTGCTGCCACCCAAACAAGTCGGGACATCGGCAGTTAAATCCAGCGTTAAGCCGGGAAGGGCAATGATTTCGACTGAATCAATTGCGGTACAGCCATTTACATCTGTTACAGTAACATAGTAAACACCAGCCTCTAAATCACTGATTTGTGGCATGTTATCACCAGTTGACCATAAATAGGAATAGTCTGGTGTTCCGCCACTGACCGAAACGATTGCTTCGCCTCCAGGGAAGCCTTCACAAGGTTGAACCAGCACTTCTGTTTCGAGAACCAGCGTAGGCGGATCGGTTAATTCAAATGAATCGCTCGTGGTACAAGCATTTGCATCCGTTACCGTAACCATATAGACTCCGGCTCCAATATTTGGATTTTCCGGGCCGCTTACCCCGTTTGACCATTCGTATTCGTATGGAGACTGACCGCCCGTCGCCTCTGCGCTCAAGGAGCCATCTTCTCCTTCAAAACATGCCGGAGAAACACCGGTAATTTGGACTACCGGACTTAAGCCATCGGGAAGGATAATGGCGTCGGTAATTTGACAGCCATTGTTATCTGTAACTGTGAGGGAATAGTTTCCGGCCATCAGCCCGTCAATAGCATCCGCTGCATCTCCTGTGTTCCATAAATAGGTGTAGGGAGGTGTTCCACCGGAAACATTGGCTGTAATGGATCCATTTTCTCCGGCAACACACAAGGGAGCATCAATGACAAAATCAAGTGAAAGTGCTGTTGGTTGGCCCAGAATAAAGGCATCAGCTTCTAAACTACAGCCATTTGCATCTGTAACGACAGCTATATATTCGCCGGCAGGCACATCCATTAAAACAGTTCCTGTATCGGCAGGGTTACCATTCCAGACCAGGGTGTATGGAGCTGTTCCGCCAAATACTTCTGCGGAAATGGTACCATTCGACCCACCAAAACAATCCGGTTCGGTGCCTGAAATTAACACATACAAACTATCTGGCGCTTGAAGCGAAAAGCTGTCCACTGCAAAGCAGGTAGTTGTTGGATCTGTTGCCGTCACGTAATAGGTGCCGGCAGACAGATTTTCAATAAGTTCGGTGGTATCGCCGGTATTCCAAATGTAGCTCAGGCCGGTACTATCCCCTACTTGTTCGAGAAGCACCCAGCCATCGGACACATCAAAGCAGGCAGGATTGTTTCCACTGAGTACAATTTCCGGACTTGGACTAAGGTCTAATTGGATGGTATCCATACCAACACAGCCACTGGCATCTTCCACGGTGACCAAATACTCCCCAGCGAGCAGATTTGTGATTGCCATACTGGTATCGCCGGTACTCCACAGATAGGTTAACGGTGGCATTCCGCTTGGAGCGGATACTTCGAGTATATTATCGCCCTCACAGGTTCCCGTAACATTAAAATTGATTTCGAGTCCGTTTAGGTTTTCCAATTGCCCCACACCCGGTGCCGGACAATTATTTGAATCGGTAACCGTGACGAAGTAAATACCGGAATTGATTCCACTGATCGTAGGGGATGTTTCGCCTGTATCCCATAGATAAGTGTAAGGCGGCTGACCACCAACAGCTACAACGGTAATGGAACCATCTAATTCCATACAAGAAGAGGCATATTCATAGCTAAAAAAGAGGTCAATATCAGCCGGAGCTTCTTCCACTGTTCCCGAGGCAATACCCACACAGCCATTCACATCCGTTACGGTAACGGTGTAATCACCAGCTGCCAGATCCATAATAGAAATTTCGGAACCGCCATTACTCCAGGCATAGGTATAGGGCGGTGTACCAGCTGTTGCCATGGCAAAGGCTGCTCCGCCGCTATTCGATCCACAAACATCATCTGTAGTAAATACATTAACAGAAATTTCCGATTCGGTCAGAATAGTCACATAACCGGTTGTAAGACAGAAATTAGCATCAAAGACAGAAATAAAATACTCCACGCCAGGGGTCAACCCGACTGCGGTTAGGCCTGTTTGGCCATCGCTCCACTGAAAGGAATAAGGAGGTGTTCCGCCGGAAATGGTGGCTGTTGCTTCTCCAATGTTGCCCGCGCCACAAGGCAGCATGGGGGCAGAAATAGAAACAACCAACTCATCCGGTACGGTAACAGTATCTGTCCCTACGACCGAACAACCTAAAAAGTCTGTTACAGTAACGGTGTATTCGCCGGGGTGTAGGTATTGGATCAGGGAATCAGTGGCGCCCTCATTCCATTCGTAAGTGTATGGTGCAGTGCCACCCATGGGCACGGCTGCAATATACCCATCACAGATATCCCAGCAGCTAATGTCTTGTTTAACAATGAGTACCTGAAGTGCATTTGGAATTGTAATACACTCGGAAATGGAACATAAATTATCATCTGTCAAGGTGACACAATAGTTACCGGGAAGTACATTTTGGACGGTATCTCCGATCGTACCATTTGACCATTGAAACCAGTATGGCGCACTGCCTCCTGAAACGATAGCCTGGAGATCAGCATTACCATCACAGAAGCTATTTGCCTGAATTTCTAATTCCAACAAGGGATTATCTACTAAATTGTATGACCCAAAAACCGCCTGTTGGTTTGCGTCAGATACTGTTACCTGATAATTTCCTGCCGGAATATTTTGCAACTGCGGGGTATTCCCTCCGGTGCTCCACAAATAGGTATAAGGCGGTGTCCCCCCGTTGGGAGTAACCAAAATAAACCCATTTGATCCCCCTTCACAGGAAGGAGGCAAGGCGGAAAACTGGAGTTCGAATTGTGCAGATAGGGGGATTGTAAATAAAAGGAGCGTTAATAGTAAAAAGTTTCGGTTCATGGATATAATTGTTTTAATGGATTGACAGCCAAAAAAGCACCAAGGATTATCCTGCAATTTATGGATAAATCCATACCTATGACAAGGAAATCGCCTTAGTAATTTTTGATTCAAGGAAACGTAACAGTCTCTTTGGATCGAATATAGGGTTAGATGTAAATCCGGAGGCTTAAAGAAGGGTAAGCCTCATTATCGAAACGCTTAAGCCGTAAAAATAGATAGTCGCGCTGCAAATACAATGCGACGCGACCACCATTAACAAATTATAATCCCATGAACATATTCTTATCAAAAGAGCTTTCTTCGGTTTTAAAGGCGCAATTTCCCCAAATCGCTTTTTAAAACCCCGCCAACAGCAGAAAATTCTGCTGTTGACGGATTTATAATCCCATGAACATATCCAAATTTGAAAGCTCGTTGCTTGTCAACGATTGACGTTACAATAATCCGAACTTATTCCTGGTCTATCAAGGACAAAAACCACTTATTGTGAAATTTAAAAACTAAAAAACCCTTTTAAAATAAAACGAATAAACCATTTTTTGTGAAAAAAATACATCCTAATCAGGTCATATTTTTCTTTAAAAAGGATTTAAAAAAGCCGGGTTTTCTATAAAGGATTGGTCTGTCAGGGTTTGCAGGAATGCCAACAGGTCTGTTTTTTGTTCTTCTGTGAGCACGAACGCCTGGATATTGGCATCCACATTTGGGGCATAATGGCCACCGGAGCTATAGTGATCCAAGACATCTTCGAGGGATTCAAAGCGCCCATCGTGCATATAAGGAGCTGTGCGCGTGATATTTCGAAGTGTAGGCACTCGAAACCGGCCATTGTCAAAAACAGAAAGAGTTACTCCTCCCCTGCCCAGATCAGAAAACCCGGTCAGCTCAGGTGCTTCATCCAGGCCATTGTTGAGGTATTCATTGGTGGTAAGTAACAAGGAGGTATGGCAATGCGTACATCCGGGGTGTGGATCATTCGGGTCATCGGGCTCGCTAAAGAAAAAATTCCGGCCACGTAACTCGGAAGAAGTAAAAAACTGTTGCTGGGTACCCCAATCGAAATTGGCAAAATCATATTTGGAAGTACCACTAATCAGTGTCCGCTCAAACTGGGCGAGTGCTTTGGCTGCCAGGTAGCGATCTATGTCCAGGCTATTCTCGATACCAAAAGCAGCCCGAAAACGTTTCTGATATTCGGGGTGTTGTTGCAATTTTTCTTCCACCTTATTCCAGTCTTCCCGCATTTCCAGCGGGTCTTGCACAGGATGCAGCGATTGTTCCTCCAGCGTTGCTACCCGTCCATCCCAGAACAGGCCGTTTTGGTAATAGCCCACATTTGCCAGAGACATGGCATTGCGGACACCCAGCGTCCCTCCGACTCCCTTACTCAGCGCCACCGTATCCGCAAAAGCAGCGGCAGGCAAGTGGCAAGATGCGCAGGAGATCGTGCTGTCGAGCGAGAGGATCGGATCATAAAAAAGGTAGCGCCCAAGGGCAACCCCATCAACAGTTAAAGGATTATCAGAAGGAATGGGCATCTGACTAAAATGGTCCGGGACAACTAAATCAAAGGCCTTGGGCTGATACGGAAAGGCACTCAGATCAACTCCCTTTTCAATGGGTGGATCCGTTTTACCACAGGCAGAAACCAAAAACAATAAGACGAGCAGTCCTAACCCAATTTGGCGATCCAAAGTCCGGGTATGTTGCGTAGTCATGCGTTTGGTTTTTTATTCCTCAAAAGGATTCTGGAAGGCAGGATTAGACACAAAACTTGTATCTGTTAGCGTGTGGAGGAAGGCAATCAAATCCTGTTTCATCTGTTCGTCAAATCCCAAGGGCTGAATAACCAGATTTTCATCCAGATTGGCTGCGTAGTGTACACCCTCATTGTAAAAGTCAATAACTTCCTCCAAGGTTGCCAGGCGGCCATCGTGCATGTAAGGCGCAGAGAGGGCGATATTACGTAAAGTAGGAGCCCGGAATTTGCCGTTGTCGATTACTTTTCCGGTAACCATTCCGTATCCGGGGTCATCAAAATCATTTAGGGTAGCTGCTTCCTGCAAGCCGTTATTCCTATATTCATTAGTCGTAAACAGCACACCGCCGTGGCAGTGAAAACACTGTGCATCCGGAAGACCTTCTTCCGATTCATCAAAAAACATATCCTTTCCTCGAAATTCCGAAGCTGTATAAAGTATTCCGGGCTCCAAGGACAGAAATTTTTTGTCATATTTGGCTTTACCTCCGGAAATAAGGGTTCGTTCGAATGAGGCAAGCGCTTTTGTCGCGTAGTCTCTGGAAATATCAGATCGGTCTTTGATCCCAAATGCTTTTCTAAACATCTCCGGATACAAGTCGTGGTTTCTTAATTTCTCCTCCAATGCCTCCCAGGTGTTATCCATTTCCAGCGGATCAGTAACAGGATGCAGGGCTTGTTCTTCCAGAGTAGGTGATCGGCCATCCCAAAAAAGTCCGGAATAGTAAAAGCCCACATTGAGTAAAGACATAGCACTCCGCTTGCCCTCCAGGCCCTGAATTCCTGTACTTAAGGCCAGATTATCTGTAAAGGCGCCTTCAATTAAATGGCAGCTTGCGCAGGCTTGAGTACTGTCGGCAGAAAGAATGGGGTCGTAAAAAAGAAAACGTCCCAATTCCACCCCTTCGACAGTCAATGGGTTATCTGTTGGAATAATCATGTCCGGAAAAAAATCCGGAATTTCCAGCGTATAAGGCTGGGGGTCGTAGGGAATAGATTCCAGATCTCCGAGTATCGGGTTGTCGTCATCCATCATGACAGGCACCTCCCGGCAACCAGTAACCAACATGGTAGCAAACAATACCAATCTTAAAAAAAGCCGCATTCTAAAATCAATTTACAATCTTAAGCGATTGCGTAAAATTATCCATTACCTGATTGGCAATAGAAAGGTCATCAATGTTATGTGTATTCGTGTTGGCCAGAATATCGATGTATCCGCCTGCACCATCCTGAAACAGCGCTTTAAGATCTACCTCAAATACCAGATCGCTTACCTTGTCTTTTTCTATACGAATCGGAAAAGTATATTCAACCAGGCGATAGGCTTCATCACTTCCGGTATGGTACAATACCGAACTATCATCATACAGGCCATCGCCGTTTGAATCAACCTTGGCATTGATCATGGTAAAAATAAAGCTTTCCCACCCTGGCCAATAGTGACTTGCCCGAGCCAAAGGATGTGAACCGGAATAATCACTGTCTGCTGTAGCATTCAAATCAGCCGGAACACCCAGACCAATTTGGATTTTGGCATAATCTCCTGTCGGAATTTCATCAACCAGAATCGAATAGCCTGCTGTGGCTTCTTCAGTACTAGCCATATTGTCGAAATCAACAAATTCGATATCCAGTAAATTTTCTTTCGTAGATCCGTCCACCAGAGCTACATTGCCGATGTAAAAATTAAAACGCTGGAAGGTCATCATTAATCCGCCGTCGTATGCGTATTCATCAAGCATAACAAGTGGAGTTCCGTCATAATTGGCTTTGAACGTCATTTCCAAAGCACCGGTTTCCTCCTCTTTAACACAGCCTGATAACAACAGGAGTCCCAAGGGAAAAATAAGAAGTAGTTTTTTCATATCTGGTTTATTCAATTGTTCTTCAAATTATAATATGACAATTCCATCATATAACGTTTGAACCTGCGTTTAGTTGCCACCTGCCCCCCCAGGGTTTCGTTAAAATCCTAAAAACAGGAAGCTATCCGACACATTTTCCAGGATCTTTTGCCGGAGCATGGGTATGGGGTCATCTTTGGGGTTGGTACCGGTAAACCATTTGGAAAAATCAATCTGAAATTTTAGTGTCAGATCAAAACCTCCGAGCACTTCATAAGGCTCCGAAAAATCAAATTCTAATTGCATGGAGCCCTCTATCGGAATTACTGTTGAATCTACGGCTGTCTGATCTCGAAACAGCTCTAAATAGACCGATTGATATCCCGCCCCTTCCAGCCATAGCGTACTATCGCTCTGAATGGAAAGTGGATGTCCGCTCGGAATGGAGTCTGGATCTGCCCCTATTATTGCCGGCTCCAGGCCGAATGTAAAACGTACCCCATCAAATGTACCGGTTTTCGCAAAGGACCCCAGAGTCGCACTCGGACTAACAGACGGTTCAAATCGGCCGAAATTATCTGAAACGATTGTTGACTGCCCATTGATGAACAAATCCAGTTCTTCCGGAACACCAAAAACGGTTCCTCCTGAAAGCAATTCAACATTGGATACAAAATAGCGAATCCTGGAAAATGCGATCGAATCACCAGGCCGTCCGGGCACTTCATACAGTTTATCAAGTTTAAAAGAATACATAGTATCAATGACCAAATCAGAATATACACTACTTACCGACATTTTGATCACCGGATAGGTACAACATTCATCCGCACAGGGCTTGTCGGCTGTCACATCAAAGTTGGTGGCACCAATATCCAGACAGCCCTCCTGCTTTTCATAACAGGCAGCAAAGACAAGAACAAATCCGGCAAATAGCCAAAAGCGGAAGCTGGTCATCTATTGAGTTGCTTTTTATATTCTTCTAACAGGATCGTCACCTTTTTCTTAACCTGCACCGAAAACTCCTTATCCTGAATCCAATTGTAATACTGCCGGTCATTGTAGAGGGTTTCGCCAACCGGCTTCCCGACATATTTACCAAAATTAAAAACGACTACTCCTTGTCCGTTAAATTTGAGGCGTTGGGTAACGTCGATCATTTTATCATCCATCGTAAATTCAAAGATGGATTGCATGTCATTTCGAATCGGTTTCTCGATCACATTCCCATCCGAATCTTCAAAATCTTCTTCCTGATAGCGTTCGATTTGTCCTTCCAAAACAGCAACTGTTGCACGCACATCTGCCATAGCATCATGTGCGTTCTCTATTTTTTCTCCTTTATAAAATTTCAATGCTGCTTTCAGGGTACGCGGCTCCATTTTGTAGAAAATTCGCTGAGAATCAATAATCCGCCGATTTTCAATATCAAATTCATAGCCTACGCGGGCAAATTCTTCTACTAAAAGAGGCACATCAAAGCGGTAACAGTTGTAACCAGCCAGATCTGAATTTCCGAAAAAAGCATAAAGCTGGTCAGCCACCTGCCCAAAAACCGGTTTATTGGCGACGTCGGCCGGGGTAATCCCATGTACAGCCATAGCGTCTTCTGAAATCGGAATACCCGGGTTTACCAGCAATTCCAATTCTTCCGGCGGACGGCCATCAGCAAAATACCGGATAACAGCAATTTGTACAATCCGGTCGCGAATGACATTCAGGCCGGTAGATTCAATATCAAAAAAACAGAGGTCTCGGTCCAGGTTAAAATTCATTGGATGTAATAAGAGGTTATAAGTAATTAGTTAGTCAACAGACTCGATATATTTTTTTATGCCGGGCGTTACAAACACCCCCAGGGAGCCATCGCTTTCACCATAAATCAGGCAGGCGTCTATCCCTTTCAGGGTAGTTAATTTTTCTTTGGAGGCCTCCAGACCAAGCACCATAAAGGCCGTTGCGAGGCCATCTGCTATGGCACAATCTTCCGCAAAGACGGATGCGCTAAGCAATTGGCTTCGCTCCGGATAACCGGAAGCCGGATTGATGGTATGGGCATATTTCATCCCGTCTATTTCGTAAAAATTACGATAATTTCCACTGGTTGCCAGGGACTTATCTTCGAGGTTAACGAGTAATTCAAAATCGGTAGTTGCCGCTCCTTCCTGTGGGGTATTGATCCCGATCTTCCAGAAATCGCCGCGAGAGCTCTTGCCCCGGGCACGAACTTCTCCTCCTATTTCCACTAAATAATCTTTTATACCGTGGACCTCCAGAAAACGCCCCAGTTCATCTACCGCATAGCCTTTCGCGACAGCGCTAAAATCAAGTTGTACCCCTGAAAAGGGTTTAGTAACCAAAGCACCATTGAGTTGTACTTTGTCAAACCCAACAAACCGGAGCAGCGAGTCAACCGCCAGGCTATCCACCAAACTTACAGCTTTATGGGGGGTGTAACCAAAACCCCAATAATTGACCAAAGGCATGACGGTTGGATCAAATGCAGGTCCGACCAGATCACGGATGGTTTGGCTCAAATAATAATTTCGGGCAAAATGCCAGTCGGCAGGCTGGGCCTCTTTTGGCGCAGACGACTTCAGCATTTCTTCCATATAATTCACCTTCAAATCCAGTCCGGTTTCAGATTGATTAAACTGGCTAATGGTGGATTGCGGAATGTATGTTGACACTTCCAGATTAATTACCTGCAAGACGGAATCTAATGCCTGCTGAAAATTGCGGGCATCAGTATCTGAGTAGGTCACCGCATAATAAGTACCCATTGTTTCTCCGCGAAACTGGATACTTACCGGGTTGGTTGCCGGTTCTTCCTTACAGGCCGAAAAGAGGACAAGTAAAACGAAAAGGATTCTTAATTGCATAAGGAAGACTAAATTTTATTTCTAAATCGTCCGTCGATTGAATACCAGCCGGGACCGGCAATAAATAAGGCCAAATAGGGAATAAAAAACACCAGAGGCAGTTCCCCTTCCCCAAACAGATCGCCTCCTTTTACCATTATAAAAGCCACCAACATGGTAATCATTAAAGGAACCAATGCTGCCCGGGTGAAAAAACCAAAAACCACCATAATGGCGCAAAACAACTCTGCAAAAACGGCCAGGCCAAGCGATATTTCAGGTCCCAGACCAATGGGATCTCCGAAACTGGATGGGTCACCGTTAAAGAAACGCATGAATTTGGGCCATCCATGGTTCGCAATCATAAGACCTCCAAAACCAATTCGTAGTAGTAGCAGACTGATATCAATGGCGCGGTTGTACATATCCAGACAAAATTATATGTTGATTGGACTCAAAGATAGGAAGCTTTTATGGCTTCCCCTATTTGGGAGAAGGCAAGTGCAGATTGTGTTGTCTGGTTTGCGATTCGGCTTTGGCGCTGTACATTTGCAGGAATTTTAATCAGCCGCAAATGCCAAAAGTTATTTCAATAGTCCTCAATCCCTTTACCCACGATAGCCGGGTACTGAAAGAATGCCTGAGCCTTCAGGCTGCGGGCTATGAGGTAGAAGTGGTGGCCATGCTGGAGGGTGATCTCCCGGCGTTTGAAATCGTGGAAGGCATTCCGGTACACCGCATTCAAATACGCTCCCGGAGCTGGTCAAAAAATCGCTTTATCCAGGTTTTCAAGCTACTTGAATTTACACTTCGCACCGCCTGGGGTTTTGCCCGAAAGGCAGATATTTTTCATGTCAATGATGTAGAGCCCCTACCGTTGGCTGTTTTTAGTCGCTGGTTTTTCAACTGGAAGCTAAAGATCCTGTATGATGCCCATGAACTGGAATTTGATAAGGCAGAAAAAGGAAGCAATAATTATCCGCAATGGGCGCTGGCTTTCGCCGAAAGGCTGTTTATAAAAAGAGCCAATAAGGTCCTGACCGTAAGTCCTCTGGTAGCAAAGGCTTATGTAGCGCGTTATGGAATTCCGGAACCAGCCGTTGTGATGAACTGTCCGAATTATGCCCTGCCTTCCGGCGAAAATTTACTGCGTAAAGCCTTACAGATTACGCCGGAGCAAAAGATTTTCCTCTACCAGGGCGGGCTGATCCCAAAACGGGGCGTAGAGTTGCTTTTGGAGATTTTCCAGGAACTTCCGGATGCCTATCAGCTTGTTTTCCTGGGTTATGGCCCCATGACAGAGACTGTTCAGGCAGCAGCACAGGCCCATTCAAATATCCATTTCCACCCGGCTGTATCGCCGGTCGAATTGCACCGATACACTTCTGATGCCGATGTTGGCTTTTGTATATATCAGGGCCGCACCGGCAATCATCAATTGACAATTGGCAATAAAATTTTCCAGTATATCATGGCAGGCGTACCCGTATTGGCATCCGACCTGCAGGGATTGAAATACGTATTGAAAGACCCGAATCTCGGCATGATACTTCCGGATTTTCGAAATAAAGAAGCGGTAAAACAGGCGATTCTCGACTTGGCACAGGTGGATAAATTTAGCCGCCGCGCTGCATTTGAAAAGGCAGCCAGTGTTTATACCTGGGAAGCTCAGGAAAAAGTATTATTAGCCGCATATCGCGAAATCAGATAATTATGTCCCGGAAAATCAGGGTTTGCCATATCAGTTCTGTCCATTATAGTCTGGACACGCGGATTCTGCATCGGGAATGTGTTTCGTTGGCTCAACATGGCTACGAGGTGCATTTTCTGGTTCTGAACCAGGAGTCACAAACGGTAAAAGGGGTACAGATTCATTCGCTAAATACGCCAATTAGCAATCGCCTCGACCGGATGCGGCGTGCGCCAAAGTTATTATTCAACAAGGCCATGGAGCTGGATGCCCGGATTTATCACTTCCATGATCCGGAATTATTGCCGCTGGGTCGCAAGTTGCAGGCGGCCGGAAAAAAGGTAATCTACGATTCACACGAACATGTGCCGCATCAAATTCGGACAAAAAAATATTTGCCGGCAATCCTGAGGCTGCCCATTGCCTGGATCTTTGAGCAATACGAAAACCGGATGGTGGCTAAAATGGATGCTGTTGTTACCGCTACCGACCTGGTCAGGGATCGTTTTTTGGCTATCAATCCGAGGGTTATTGAAGTAAATAACTACCCAAGACTAGACACCTTTTTGCTCCCCAAAAGTACAGGCGTCGAAAAAAAATATGATGTAACCTATGTGGGGCTTATCAGTGAGATACGAGGCATTCGGCAACTTCTTGATAGTTTAATACCCGGAGATACCTGGCGTTTATGTCTGGTTGGTTATTTTGAGACGCAAACTCTGGAAAATGCCATCCGGCAGCACCCACAGTGGCAGCGGGTAGATTTTGTGGGGAGAAAAAGCCGGGAAGAAGTTGCCGAAATTTTATCACAAAGCAACATTGGTATCGTCACCTTTTTGCCGGCCCCAAATCACACCAAAAATCAACCAAACAAACTCTTTGAATATATGGCAGCCAGTCTGCCCGTCATTTGCTCAGACTTTGAGCGCTGGCGCAATATTGTAGAGCAAGCCCAATGTGGACTTTGCGTAAACCCGGCAGATCCGGCAGCTATCCGAGAAGCTGTTCAAACGCTGCTCGCCGATCCCGATCGTTTAGCTGTTTTGGGAAAAAATGCGCGTCGGGCAATGGAAGATTCGTTTAATTGGGGAAGCGAGGAAGCCCGTTTACTCGGACTGTACACTACCCTGCTTCAAGGTTAAATTGCAGATGAAGTCGCAAAATCACATACAGGTTAGTCTCCTTATTCCCTGCTATAACGAAACATCTTTTATCGAGGCCGTTATTCAGGATATCCTGAACCAGAGTTACACTTTAGAAAGGATGGAAGTGCTTTTCCTGGACGGCGGCAGCACCGATGGCACCCGCGAAATCTTATACCGGGCAGCGCAAAATCATCCGATGATTAAGTGGATAGACAATCCCGCCAAGTACGTACCACAGGCCATGAATCTGGGTATTCGGGAAAGCCGGGGCGAAATACTCATTCGCCTGGATGCACACGGCTCCTACCCGGCTGATTATGTCGAAAAACTGGTTTACTGGTCATTAAAAACCGGCGCTGCCAATGTTGGCGGAATCTGGGAAACCCGTCCGCGGGCGGATCATCCAAAAGCCAAAGCGATTGCGGCAGTTTTATCGCATCCGCTGGGTGTGGGCAATTCATTATTTCGGCTTGGGGTGAACGAACCCACCGAAGTGGACACAGTGCCTTTTGGCTGCTATCCAAGAGCGGTGTTTGACGAATATGGCTTATACGATGAGCGCCTGATCCGAAATCAGGATATTGAGTTGAATAAGCGAATCCGACGGGCAGGCGGGAAGATTATGTTGATTCCGGAGGTTTATTGTATTTATTATGCCCGGGATACCTTCCGGGGCATGTGGGAAAACAATTACCAGACCGGCAGATGGGTACCTTTGACCATAGTCTATACCGGTGAAATGGGTGCCTTATCCCTGCGGCATTTCATTCCTTTTTTGTTTACCGGATACTTGCTTTGTCTTGGTATTATAAGTTGCCTGGCCATCCCAATGATCTGGAAAAGCGCATTTGCTGTTTTCCTCGCGCTCTATTTGTTCATTATCAGTTTTGCAGCCATTCAAATCGCCAAAAAACAAGGATTTTGGACGGGTTTGTATGCCTGGATTGGTTTTCATGGCATACATCTCGCCTACGGCCTCGGCACCTGGCAAGGCTTATTAGAATCCATCTGGAAAAGGAAATCGCATTAATTTTCCTCTTTTTCTATCCAGCCCTGGGCTACAGCTTCCTGCTTGACATCGCGTAAAACAACCGGATCTTGTTTTCCTTTCCGCAGCCGCATATTCAGGAATTCTACCAGTAGCGAAAAGGCGATGGAGAAGTATAAATATCCTTTAGGAACGGTACCAACAGTCGAGCCGGCAATTTCGAGATGGGCAATATGTGCGCCCTCTGCTATAAGCATAAACCCAATTAAAAGCAGGAAGGCCATGCCCAGCATTTGCACCGAAGGGTGTTTATTGACAAATTTGGCGACCGGATGCGCAAAAAGCATCATGATCAATACAGAAATGACTACGGCAATAATCATAATAACAAGAGCACCATGCAGGCCATTGGTCATGCCAACTGCTGTCAGAATGGAATCAAATGAAAATACGATATTAATCAGGGTAATTTGAGTGATCACATTGGAAATAGTCACCCCTTTTTTGCCCCGTCTTTTCATTTCATCGCTTCCGTCCTCGCCTTCCAGTTTATGATGAATCTCAGAGGTACTCTTATACAGCAGAAAGAATCCACCTGCAATAAGGATGATGCTTTGTCCGGAAAAAGCTGCAGAGATCCAGCTGGAGTGAAACTCCAGCCAGGGTTTTTCCATGGCAATGAGGACCGAAATCCCAAACAGAAGGACAATGCGCAGCACCATGGCGAGTAACATCCCAATATTTGTCGCTCGCTTTTGCTGATCCTCCGGTAATTTATTGGAGGCGATAGAAATAAAGATGATGTTATCTATCCCCAGGACAATTTCCAGGAAGGTCAGTGTAAGCAGGCTCATCCAGATTTCCAGATGCCCAAAGTTTGGCAGGATAAATTCCATAATACATTTTTTTTAGCCGATCAAAAGTAATGGATGAATCCAAATTACCGAAAAAAAGAACAGCCATTCGCGGGGGGTGCGAATGGCTGCCTAAAGAATAAACCCTTACCAATTAAATCTTAATAACCCGGATGGTTTCTACACTTCCATCTGCTCGTTGCCATTCAAAAAGGTAAACGGCATCAGGTAAATCTCCTATCGAAATAGTGATTTCTGAATTACCGGGATCTATCGAAATCGTTTTTAGCACTTTACCTGTCAGCGAGCGGACCTGAATCGTAGAGGCTTCGGCACCTGCATCCCCCAACTCAAAGACGATATTGCCATCAGTAGGGTTTGGATAGGCTCTTGGACGCCACGGCTTAGCCTTGCGTTTTACCAGTACTTCCACGATGTTGGAATACACCTGATTGCCTATTTCATCTTCCAGCATTACCCGGTAGCGGACCCAACCATCTGGTGCGTTGAGATCCAGGTATGAATAGTCCACTTGCCCTTGCTGATAATCCAACTCAGAGATGTTAATAAATTCTGTACCTACAACTGCCCGTTGTGCGGTAAATTGGTGCGGCGCATCCAGCCAATCCATTGACCACTCCAACTGTACAATCGCCTGCGGATTTACCTGAGCCGACATCTGGAATGGAATATCACAAAATGCCGGACTGTTTGTTACAATGATATCCAGACTGGCATAAGAGGTACAGCCATCATTGGTTACAACCAGGGTAATTGTTTTAAATCCGATGGTTGTCCAGGTAACATCTACCATTTGCTGGGTACTGGTGGCCGGCACAGCTCCGGTGCCAAAGTTCCAACTATAGGTAGCACCTGGTCCGTTGTCGGGTGCACTGTAAGTAGTGGCTTCATTCAGACAGGTAGATTCCGGTCCGTTGACAATAGCGACTGCTACATCGTCCACCACTTTCACTACGATATTTGATTCCAGAAACTGCACACAGCCTTCCCGTCGGACACACCGAATGTAATAGGTCGTTGCAGTAATTGGTCCCGGGTCGTAGTTCGGGCTATTTGAGTTTGGAATAGGATTCCACACATTCGGATCAAATGGTCCGGAGTCGATGTTAAACATCCACAGGTACTCCAGCGGACCCGTACCACCGGATGGCGGCAAAACTTCCACAATTGGTCCCGGATCATTTCCTGGTCCGCAAAGTGTTTCGTCTCCGGAGATTTGCCCCGGATAAGTCACATTTTCGCAGAAAAGATAAACGCCTGCATCCCGGGTGGTATCACAATCGCCATTTGCCAGAATGAAGAAATCGGTCATGCCCGTATTTGGGTTTGCATCGCTGTCAAAGCTATCGTTGCCTACATTCGGCAGCGTAAAAGTATAATTCGGCGGAAGCCCAAAAGTGATTTTATATAAACCTGGCGGAATCGGATTAAACAGATACATACCTGCTGCATCTGTTGTGGTATTCAGATCTACCGGATTACCATTTTCGTCGGTACCGGTCAGGTTGACAGATACATTTGGATAGCCCGGTTCGCCGGAATCCTGTATGCCATCTTCATCCAGATCCTCCCAAACCTTATTGCCGACTTTTGCCGTAGGCACCACACCCAGTTGAACTGTACAGGTTGTTTCACAACCATTGGCATCGGTAACAGTTACAGAGTAAATTCCTTCCGGTAAACCGGCATTATCTGCCGTCATGATACCATTGCTCCACAAGTACGTATAAGGCGCTGTTCCGCCGCTTGGGATCACCGCTACGGCTCCATCGGAGGCACCTGCTGTACTTACCGGCTGGGTAACAATTGCCTGACATACGGGTCCTTGCAGGGAGATCAGATCAACCGTTTGACTGGCTACACATCCTAATGCATCACTGACCGTTAAGCCATAATTGCCCGCTGCCAGACCTGTTATGATCGGGGTATTATCCCCGGTGCTCCACAGGTAGGTAATTGGATTGGCCCCACCAGTTACAACGCCTTCCAGGCTGCCCCCTGCCCCTGTCGGACAAGGTTGTTGTTGTACCTGAATGGTCAGGGACAGGTTACTTTCGGATTCAATCGTTACGGAACCGATCGCCACACAATCATGGGCATCCGTGGCGGTAACAGTATAAACACCCGGACTTAGGTTAATGACATTTGGTCCGCTTTGTCCGTTACTCCACATATAAGAATATGGACTCGTACCGCCGCTTGCGGAAGCAGTCGCTGTACCATCATTTCCGTTTGGACAGGTTGCATTATTTCCATTTATGCTCAGCGTTAATACTGCCGGTTGGAGGAGTAATTCATTATCGGTCGCCTGGCAGCCGTTGGCGTCGGTTACGGTAACTGCATACACCCCAGGCCCCAGATTGCTAATTGTAGGACTCGTTGCACCTGTATTCCAGATATAGCTATATGGTGCTTGTCCGCCGCTCGCCAGAACGGTCAGACTTCCATCCATAGCACCATTACAGGTGATATCTGTTTCCTGAATATCCAAAATGATCTGGTCTGGCGGAACAACTTCTACTGTTTGTGAAACGGTACAGCCATTCGCATCTGTTACTGTAAGGGAGTACACTCCCGGGAACAGGCCGGAAATCACTGGTGTAGTTGCACCGGTATTCCATAAATAAGCATAAGGCATAGTACCACCCTCCACCACAGCAACTGCGCTTGCATTTCCGGGAGCACAGAGATTATTAACAATGGTTATTTCTAACAGAAGTTGGTCGGGTTGTTCGATGACAGCCACACCAAATGCTTCACAGCCATTGGCGTCCGTAACGGTTAGCATGTATGCACCTGCTGTGAGGCCAGAAATACTTTGTGTTGACTGTCCATTTGACCACAGGTAAACATAGGGAGCCACTCCACCTGCCGGCGTAGCAATGGCCGTGCCTGTTGCATCGCCAAAACAGTCCACATCTGTATCGGATACCGAAACAGAGAAACTTAAAGCGGGCATGATCACAACCGAAGCATCGCCGATACATCCCCCCGCATCCATGACGGTCACAGAATAGAGGCCTGGTGCCAGATTGGAAATCGTTTGCGTCATTTGTCCGGTGGACCAAATATAGGAGTAGGGTGCATTGCCTCCCATTGGTACCGCTGTCGCGGAACCATCATTTGCATTATCACATTGTTCGTCGGTAGCATTAATGGTGAGGGCCAAAGTTGTGGGTTCTCCTATAAATATGCTTCCGTTGGCTGTACAACCGGTGGCATCTGTTATGGTTACAATATAGACTCCTCCAATTAACCCGGTGATGGTCTGGGTATTTCCGCCATTGTTCCAGGAATAGGTAAAAGGTGGTACTCCACCTACCGGAGTAGCAGTAGCGGAACCATCTGCAGCCCCGCAAGAACTAACATTTGCGCCGGAAACCATTACATTAAAGGGGCCGGGGCCGCCAACCTGGACAGTAGTTACTGCTGTACAACCCAATTGATCGGAAGCTGTAACCGAATAAGAACCGGCAGCCAAACCAGTTATTGTTTGGGTATTTGCGCCCGTATTCCATAGATAAGAATAAGGTGCGACTCCAAGGGAAGCCATAGCGGTAGCTGTTCCATCCATGTCTCCAAAACAGACCACATCAGTTGCACTTGCCTGAACAGTGATATTAGACTGATCGATCAAAGTAACGGTAGCAACTGCTTCACAATCGTTGGCATCTGTAGCTGTTACCGAATAGGTACCTTCTGCCAGCCCTGTAATAACAGGACTGGTTTGGCCGGTGCTCCACAAATAAGAAATCGGGGGTGTACCTCCATTCGCGGAAGCGGCTGCAGTACCATTAGTATCTCCATTGCAAAACGGATTTTGGCCCATAGCCGTCACGGTTAATGGTGGCGGTTGAGAAACCGTACCACAATCACTTGCCGTACAACCCGAATCATCGGTAACGGTTACGCAATAGGTACCCGGACCTAAGTTTACAATCGTCTGGGTAGTTGCACCGGTATTCCATAAATAAGAATAAGGAGGCGTACCATTCATGGCAGTAGCTGTAGCCGTACCATCCATATCGCCGGCACAGAGGACATCAGTTGTCGTGACCTGAACCGTCGGGGGTGCATTAGGCACAACAATACAAACCCCTACTCCGCAACTATGGTCATCTGTAACCGTTACGCAATATTGGCCGGGGTTCATGTACGAAATGGTTTGGGTAGTCGCTCCGGTGCTCCAGTTGTAGCCATAAGGGGGTGTTCCCCCGTTGGGATTTGCTGTTATAGTACCGGGAAACGTACAGCTGTTCAGCGTTAGAACAGCTCCCAGCTCTGGGGGTGAATTTAGCAGAACGGAAGCAAATGCAGTCTCTGTTCCTGAATCTGTAACAGTGACGGAATAAGTACCAGGCCCCAGATTTGTAATTGTTTGGGTAGTTGCTCCGGTATTCCAAATAAATTGGTAAGGAGGAATACCATTGGAAGGCATCGCGATTATACTGCCGCTGTTGATCCCGCCACAAGGAGGCGGGGAAGCCAGTAAACTAACGGAAAGTTGTGCCTGAAGATTTTGTGATAAAATCAGGAATACAAACAAAGGCAGCATCCGACCAAAACCGATGGATAGGACAGACTGCACTTTGAAGTTAGGGGGTAAAAACTTCATCGTTTCAAATTATTTCAAAAAGTAGTTATGTCTGGCCAAAATAGCCAACTAAATAACATCAGGATATAACTTCTGATGCGCATCAAAAAGGTGCGATGTCCTAGAATTGGTTTAGAAAATTTCCGGGAAGGGAAAACCGGAATTTTTGGATAGATGTACAGCCGAAAGATAAAAAGAATATGTTAGAGTGCTAACATATTCTCTAGTTATTCTAAGGTCTTACCAGAAAGGTGCTTATTTTTGAAAAAATTTTACCCAATGAGATTTTATTTACCCGTTTTCGTTTTACTCTTTCCACTCTTTCTATCTGCCCAGGATGAAGGACTCCCAAATTATATGACTGAAAAGGAAAAGGCTCTGATGCCTTTTTATGCGCCACCGGGTGCTCCTGGTGCCAGATCATTAATTACAGATCCTCCTGCTTTCGAGGCCCGGACTATGGCAGAGTTTGAGGAAATCCAGTCTTTATGTGTCACCTACACCAGTTACAAATCAATTGTGGCGCAAATTATACAGCATGCCAAACTGGAGGTAGAAGTCATTGTCATTTGTGCTGACAGTAATGAAGTTAAATACGATTTGTTAAATGTTTATAATCTGGACAATCTAAACAATATCAGTTACATCGAGACAGACTATAACTCGGTGTGGATGCGGGATTATGGCCCCAACACCATTTACGCAAACGATGTTGACTCGCTATATATCGCAGATTGGATTTACAACCGCCCAAGGCCAAAAGATGATGTGGTACCGGAAGCCATTGCTGCTTTCAAAGGGTTGGATATCTATGCAACGCTGGATGCTCCTTTTGATCTGGTGCATACAGGCGGAAATTTCACTTCCGACGGATTAGGTACCGCTTTTTCATCTGATCTATTGCTGGATGAAAATCCGACTAAAACGGAAGCCGAGATCGACAATATCATGAACGAATTCATGGGTATCAGCCGGTATATCAAAATGGAGACCCTTCCCTATGATGTGATCCACCACATTGATATGCACATGCGATTATTGGATGAGGAAACAATTCTGGTCGGTTTATATCCGGAAGGCACAGCTGACGGTCCGCAAATTGAGGCCAATATCCAATACATTCTGACCAATTTCAATTCTTCTTTTGGGACGCCCTATCGGATCGTTCGGATTCAGATGCCGCCTGAAAGCAATGGTTCATATCCGCCATTTGGCGACTATCGCACTTATACCAATTCCGTTTTGGTCAACAAAACGATTTTGGTACCGACTTACCAGCAAAACTTTGACGACCCAAATTTGCAGATTTACCGGGATAATATGCCAGGCTATAATGTAGTGGGCATTAACTGTAATCAAATGATTGGTGCACTGGGTGCATTGCATTGCATCACACGGGCAATCGGTGTAAATGATCCACTTTGGATCGTACATCAGCGTTTGCGTGACCAGGTTGACGTGTTTAGCGGATTTGAGGTAAATGCCAACATCAAACACCGTACCGGGGTGGCAGCAGCAACACTTTATTATACGACTGATACACTGGCCGGTTATTCAAGCACGCCGATGAGTTTGACAGATGTAACGGAAGATACCTGGACCGGATATATTCCGAATCCCGGTTATGACACGGATATCTTTTATTATATCGAAGCAGAAGCGAATAGTGGCAAAATGCAGGTGCGTCCGCTTCCTGCCCCAGCCGGTTATTATCAGTTTAACCTGAGTTTCACTACTGGTCTGGAAGAAGAAGTTGTAGTCCCTACACGTTTGGATGACATTTTCCCGAATCCGGCAAGTGCTATTACCTGTGTGCCTGTTTTTTCATCCAAAGTACAAGATGGCCAGGTAGCAGTTTATGATGCTCTTGGACGATTGGTAGAAGTTCTTTTTGAAGGTACGCTGGATGCGGGGGAATCCAAATTTTTCATCATGGCGCATAATTATGCTTCCGGAGCATATGTAGTGCAGTTGAAAACGAATGAAGGTATAATCAGTCAGCCGTTGATTGTTCAATAAATCTTAAAAGCCCAAAAACGGGTATCTGAAAAATCAGGTACCCGTTTTTTAATTTTCAGGCTAAGCACTTAAACGATATTTCGTATCATTGTGGACGACATGAAGCAACTAAAACTGGTCCATCAAATACAGAAGTCACTGATTGTAATGCTACTGGCGGGAATTTTGCTGGCATATAGCTGTCAGAAAAAACCCTATAAGCAGGGAGAAAGGCTTTATGTAAACTTTTGTGCGAATTGCCATATGGAAGATGGAAGCGGCTTAATCGGAAATATTCCACCGCTTGCCGACTCAGATTTTTTCAGGGATAATATGAGCCTTGTACCATGTATTATCCGGTATGGTCTGGCCGACACCATTCAGGTAAATGGAAAGGATTATTGGCAGCCCATGACCGGTATTGCACACTTAACGGACATAGAAATATCGAACATTATTAATTATATAAATGAGGCCTGGGGAAATGACCTGGGGTTTTATCCACCAGACAAGGTGAAAGAAACCCTGACCGTTTGTCCGGAATAGGCGAAAATATTTTGAATATCGAGGCAGCAATTAATTCGCGGAAGCGGTCTTTAATTTATGCCAGAAATGTTACATTACGACACCTTTAGCTTGGCTTTTAAACAGGAAGCCGGTAAAACATCGTATTTTTGGAAATACTAGCTTATCATTTTGCGAAAGCGCTTAAAGCAAGATTTTAACCGTTCCCTATTATGAGAAAATTTCTTACTTATCTTTTTTTCCTGACTTCATTTGCAGCCTTTGCGCAGCCGATGAACGATGATTGTGCGGGTATCGTAGACCTTGGTATAGCTCCCTGGTGTGATGAAACCGTCTTTTACACCAACGTAGATGCCACTCCAAGTGATATTGGAGCTGACAACGTGCCAGCCATCAACGATTGTTCGGGTTTAGGCCCAATGGAAAACGATGTATGGTTTGTCTTTATCGCATCCGACACCATTGACGAATACCTGATCACTGTTACCGGAATTACTGACGGAATGGGATCTACGGCGATGGTCAACCCGCAGGTAGCTATTTATCGGGGTGATTGCGAGTTTGACGGCCTTCAGTTATTAGACTGTGGTGCTGCCGACCTTGGAGAAAATGTGGCCACCCTGAATGTAGCAGATCTGACACCCGGCCTGCCTTATTTCATTCGGATCACAGATTACTCCGCCACAGCTCAGGACAATGAGGGAACATTTACCCTTTGTATTGAAGAATTGACCGAAATCTCACTTTGTGAGGATTTGGTAACTACTTCTTGTACAGGTGTCTTCTATGATTGCGGTGGTCCGGATGGGGATTATGGTTCAAATGAGAATGTCGTGTTGACGATTATGCCACCACAGCCTGTGGGTTGTATAACAGTTACCTTAGAGTATTTCAACATTGACACCAATAGTGATGCTATCATATTTTATGATGGACCAAGCACAAATTCTCCTGTTATTGTTGAAGTAACCGGTGGTGGATTTGACCCTCCTCCAGTAGCAGGTGGTGCTGTCTGTTTTCAGGTGCAGGCTTCCAGTGGAGCCATTACGATGCAATTCACTTCTGATGGGAATGTCGAATTTGAAGGTTTTGCCGGTTCCTGGGAATGTTCACCATTTGCCTGTGAAGCAACAAGCGTTGTACAGACAACTTCTACCACCTCTGATATTGAAATTATTGATGCATTATCCTCTCCTTTTACAAGTGTTACTGTAACAGATATAAACTGTTCAAATGATGCCTACGGTACCTTTACCGGAGACAACTCCAGCCTTGGATTAGATAAAGGGATTGTACTATCAACTGGAAGAATTAGTGATATTTCCAATCCGGGAACATTTTTTGCAGCAACTTCCTATGGCACCCCGGGTGACCCTGACCTAACATACTTATCAGGATTTAATACCAACGATGCCTGTATCATTGAAGTTGATGTGTTTGCGGCTACTGATGTACTCAGTTTTGAGTATGTCTTTGGATCAGAAGAATATATAGAATATGCCGGAGGTAGCGTAAATGACGTATTCGGCTTACTGCTATCCGGCCCTGGTATTGTTGGAGACCCGAACTTAGGTGGCCAATTAAACCTGGCTGAGCTACCAGCTCCCGGTGTTGGGGAAGTTTCCATTAATAATGTAAATAACATATCCAACTGGCAATTTTTCCGAAACACTATTTCGGGTCCGGATGTGGCCTACGATGGTTTAACATCCGACTATTTGGGTGTTAAAAAAAGTCTAACCGCTGAATCTACTGTCACGCCGTGTAATACATACCACTTGAAGTTTGCTATCGCTGATGGCGGCGACAATACTTTTGACTCCGGTGTATTCATCTCCGAATTAAAAGGCGGCACACCTGATCTGAGTGTGAATTACCAAAATGGTATTGAGTATTTAGTGGAGGAATGTACCGATAACCCGGATGAGATCGTCATCAGTTTGAGTAGCCCGCAAGATGAGCCGGTTACGTATGATGTCGTGATTATGGGTTCTGCCACCCCAGGTGTGGATTATACTATTTCCATTCCAGCCCAAATTACCTTCAACCCGGGTGAAACAGAGTTTACTTTCCCAATCGAAGCATTAGCTGACGGTATTCCTGAGGGTGTGGAAGATATTATTATCTCTCTGCAAAATGACTTTGGATGTGGCACTGTTGATTTTGCCGAATTGGTTATCAATATCTATGATGAATTAGAAGTTCAAATCTTTACAGGTGAAGACACTGTATATGTTTGTGACGGGTCTTCAATAATGATGGAGGTTACAGGAGCAGTTGACTACTTCTGGTCACCAACTAATATCTTTAATCCGGCAACAGGAGCGAATCCGACTGCCACTCCTACTACAGACATTACTGTTTTTGTAGTAGGTCAATTGGGTGTTTGTACAGCAATTGATAGTGTATTTATCGATCTGGTTAGTCCGGCAGTTGATATCATTGCTTTGGGTGAAACGAATTTCTGTCAGGGTGATTCAGTAGAATTACTGGCCATCAACAATGTTGGTGATGCAGATATAACCTGGACACCTGCTACTGGCCTAAATAACGCAAATTCCAATCCGGTCGTGGCCTCTCCGCTTGTTAATACAACATATACCGTTAATGTAGAGTTGGCTGGTTGTGGCGCTACAGATGAGATAACGATCAATGTTGATCCGTTCTTTCCGGCTATTCCAAACTTTACAGACACCACTATCTGTGAAAATTACAGCGTTGTGTTGGCGCAACCGATTGCAACAGCATCCGGCACCACCTACCAGTGGAGCCCTGCTGATTATCTGGACTTTGAGGATATCCCGGATGCTACGGCAACGCCAGTTGGTGGCACATATACATATACTGTTTTCTCAGAAAGTCAAAACGGCTATTGCAGCGAAACCAGTACTGTAAACATTGAAGTTATTCCGGCAAATATTGAAATCATCAATCCGGTTACGGATACAGTAGAGATTTGCCTGGGTGAATCCGTTGATCTGAATGCGCTGAGTTCTACTCCGGGCATGGGATTACTCTGGTCACCAGATGATGGATCACTGTCTAGTACGACAGCAGAGGATGTAATAGCCACTCCTACCCTGTCAACCACATACCTGGCCGCCTTATCGGTGGGAGCCTGTACGGTGTTTGATTCGGTCTATATAAGGGTGGATTCGCTGCCCGAAACGGCACTGGTAGAAACGATACCGGATAAGGACTCCTATTGTGAAGGGGAATTAGTAACATTTGTGTTCCCGACCTATGAGCCTTTCAACTTCCCGGATATAGAACATCTGTGGGAACCGGATATCGGGCTACAATCTCCAGATACCTTATGGAATTTGGTTATTGAAGCTACTGAAACACTGACTTACTACCGCATAACCACGAATCGAGGCTGTGCTGATACGACGGAGGTACCAATAATTGTGGTCCCAACTGCTGTCATAGAAATTGAACCGGCTAATCCGTCTATCTGTTTTGGAGAAGATGTGCAATTAACGGCTACCAGTGATGATCCAGTTACGGATTGGAGTTGGAGTCCGCCAAATACACTTGATGCGGCAGACATTCCCAACCCGGTTGCTTCCCCGCTGGTTACTACTACTTATGTTGTAGAAGGCGAATTTGATGGTTGTCCGACAAGTGCCATGGTAACAGTGGAGGTGGAACAACTTGTCGTCCCGGTTTTACCATCTGATCGGATTATTTGTCCGGGTGAATCAATTATGCTTAATTCAGCTAATGATCCGGATGCGGTTTATACCTGGTTGGTTGATGGACAGGTTGTTTCAAATGATTGGGACTATGAGGTTTCTCCTTCTGAAACCACGACTTATATTTTGCTGGTAGAAAAATCTGGTTGTGAACTGGAATTGGAAATCACAGTAACAGTCTTACCTCAACCTGTACTTACAGTTAGTGGAGATACCTTAATCTGTATTGGATTTTCTACTACACTGAACGGTTCTTCAAATGTGCCTGGCACCTATAGCTGGTCACCAAATGCAGACGATGTTCCAAGTCCGGTAGTTACGCCTACCGTACCGACCTGGTACTACGTTTCATTTATTGACGATGAGGGTTGTTTAAGTCAGCCTTTACAGGATTCCGTTTTTGTAGATGTAACGGATGGATTTAACATCACCAGTGTAACAGCAATGCCTGATACCACTTTTGAAAACAATCCAATCCTGCTGAATGTCACGACTGATCCACTTGTACTCAATAATCCGAATTACATGTGGACGCTCAATGACAACCCGGTAGGTGACAATAGCGCTTCTACTTCCGTTCTGGCTGAGAACACAGAGGATCCAAATGGTCAGACCTTCACCTACTCCATTGAGATAACGGATGAGCTTGGATGTTCTGATTCTGGTACGGTTGATGTCTATGTTCTGGACAGTCAAATCGAGATTCCTTCTGCTTTCTCGCCAAATAGCGACGGTTTAAATGATGTATTTAAACCTATTAAAAATGACGGCGTCATTATCGTTGAGTTCATGGTATATAACCGTTGGGGACAACAGGTGTACAACATCAACGAAGATGGTGGCGAAGGCTGGGATGGTATGCAAAACGGCAAACCGGCACCGGAAGATGTTTACGCTTTCTACCTGGTTTACCGCAATGGTATCAACGGAGAAGATCAGGTTTGGGGTGATAACGGCACCGACGAAAAACCGGAACATCGCGAAGTTACGTTGATCCGCTAAACCGGATTAAGCAATAATAATGAAGGGAAAAGAGCCAGTGGTTCTTTTCCCTTTTTCTTTTGTGCCAGAATGATGTCGGCCTTCATTCAAATCCCGCTTGTTGTCATTCAGAAACCAATCTGCTTTGACTATATTTGCACCCGATCTGTCGGCAACCACATCTTTTAGAAGCAGATCTACAAATTATTTAAGATGATCAAACGTATTGGCCTTTCCCTTTTTGGGCTGTTTTTTGCCCTGGTTCTTGGCGCCCAGACCGGAAGCATAAGAGGAAATGTATATGAAAAAGAAACGGGCGACCCGGTTATGTTTGCCACCGTTCGACTATTGGGAACAGATATTGGCAACACCACTGATCTGGATGGGTTCTTTAATATTAGCAATATTCCGGTAGGTGACTATCGCCTTGTCGTATCCTACGTTGGGTTTGACAGTATCGGGATTGATATTAGCATTGCTGCTAATAAAATTGAAAACGAACAGTTGTTTATGGTATCCAGTGGCGTAGAGCTGGCCACGGTCAATGTATCTGCTCGTAAAGAACAAGCCCAAAGCGAAGTACAGATCTCACAGGTAACCCTTACTCCGAAGCAAATTACCTCGCTTCCTTCTACTGGAGGTGAACCGGATATCGCCCAGTACCTGCCGGTACTACCCGGTATTGTATCGACAGGTGACCAGGGTGGTCAGTTATATATTCGTGGTGGCTCTCCTATTCAAAACCTGGTTATGTTAGACGGGATGACCATCTTTAATCCCTTCCACTCTATTGGTTTCTTTTCGGTTTTTGAAACGGAAACCATCCGCTCAGTTGATGTCATGACAGGTGGATTTAATGCGGAGTATGGTGGACGGATCTCAGCCGTTGTAGATATTAAAACCCGCGAAGGAAACAAAAAAAGATTCGGAGGACTGGTATCTGCCAGTCCGTTTATGGGCAAGGTACTTCTGGAAGGTCCCTTAAAGAAATTACAGGATACAGGTGGCGGCAGCATTTCTTATTTGCTTACAGCCAAACATTCCTATATCAACGAAACGTCTCCCTTTTTATACTCTTATGCTGTATCTGCAGTAGATACAGCTGCATCCAGCCTGCCATTTACGTTTACGGATTTATATGGTAAACTTTCCTTTGTAAGTGGGAATGGCAGTAAAATGAATATTTTCGGGTTCAACTTCAATGACCGGGTCAATTATTCGGTAGCAGATTTGAACTGGAAATCCAGAGGCGGAGGTACAAATTTCACCTTGGTTCCACCCGCCAGTAATTTTATTCTGGGAGGTACTCTGGCATTCTCTGATTACAATATCGAGTTGGTAGAAGGTGACAATTACCCGAGAACAAGTAGTATTTCGAGCTATTCCGCCCAACTTGACTTTACCTATTTTGGAAATAACAACGAGGTTAAATATGGTTTCATATTTAACGGACTCAGTACTGACTTTGAATTCCGCAACTTCCTGGGAGTAACGATTGAGCAATTTGACTTTACCACGGAGTTGGCCGGTTTTATCAAGTTAAAGCAAATCATTGGCAACCTGATCATTGAGCCAAGTTTGCGAGCACAATCCTACCCCAGCCAGGGAAAATCGTTTTTGGAACCTCGCCTGGGAGCAAAATTCAAGGCCACAGAACGGATCCGTCTTAAATTGGCTTCCGGTCTCTACTCTCA
>JAGQWR010000077.1 GCA_020437105.1 Saprospiraceae bacterium | reverse complement strand
ATACCATTTTTGATGGGGGGATTTATGGGAAGCCCCAGGCTAATGGGCAGCAGTTTTTGTTAAATTATGGCTTGCGGAATATTTTTGAAACCAAATTGTATTCCAAAGCAGATTCTACTTCCCGAAATGTAAAATTGTTGCAGCGCTTTGATTTTTCCGGCTCATACAACTTTGCCGCAGAGGAATATAATTGGAGCCGCATCCGCTTGTCAGCGAATACCAGCCTGTTTAACGGCATCACCAATATTATTTTCTCGGCATCTTTTGATCCCTATCAGGAGAATGCTGAAGGTGATCGGATTGAGAAATTGATGTGGGACAGTCGCCGGGTACCCGTTCGCTTTACCAACGCGAATATGCGGGTGACAACCAACCTGACATCCACTAAAATTCGAAATATATTCAAAGGCAAAAAAGAACCGGAAACCGCAGAGCCGAATAGAAACCTGAAGGATGATGGGTTCTTTAGTTTATTTGAAAACTTTACGGTTAACCACAGTTTTGTAATAAACCGAGAAAAGCAAGGCGGCGTTGACACCCTGCAGATTACCTCCAATACGATTTATTTTAGCGGCCGAATTGATCTGACAGATAAATGGAGAGTAACGGTAGGGAGCTTTGGTTATGACTTTGTAGCGAAGGGAGTCACCTTCCCTTCTTTGGCTGTTGCCAGAGATTTGCATTGTTGGGAGATGGGGATCAGCTGGCAACCATCCCTGAACACCTATGCTTTTTATCTTCGGGTTGATCCCGGCACCTTCCTGGATTTTCTCAATATTCCCTATCGAAAAGGAAGCCAGGACCCCTTCTTTAACCAAGGGAGTAATTTTGGCGGATTTTAATATTTCATACCATAACTTAGATATTTGATTCCTAAAAGTCAGCGGTCATTAAAAATAATACGATATCAGATAAACCGGGCTTTTTTTTTCGATTCATTGACTTGCTCCTGTATGGCAATTTCTGGATCGCACTCTGTTCGACCGCATTGGTCTGGCAGACCGAGTTTTTATTGACCGGAACATTTGATCCGCTTTCAGTATTATCTCGGTTTTTGTTTTGCTCCACCCTGTTTTTATACGCAGCCCACCGAATTGTCGGATTGGAAAAGGTATCTGCTTTTCACCAACAGGGACGTTTTAAAGTCATCTATCGGCACCGCAGGCATATACGAATCTATGCAATCATCGGAGCAATGGGAGCGGCCTGGTATTTTTTTCAATTGAAGCCGCTCACTCAGATTCTGATGGTACCGGCCGGTATAATCTCCCTGGCTTATGTCCTCCCGATCTGGACCGGCCTGCGTTTGCGGGATGTGCATTATGTCAAAATATTTCTGATAGCCCTGGTTTTCTCCTATGTCACGGCCTGTTTGCCTCTGGTTGAATTGGGCTGGGAATTGTCTCAGATCCATTGGGGGGTCCTCTTAGAACGCTGTTTGTTTTTGCTGGCCATAACCCTGCCCTTCGATATTCGGGATTTGTTGATTGATAAACATACCCATGTAAAAACGATACCGCAATTGCTGGGCCCCGAACGGACCATGCGTCTGGCGCTGGCACTTTTGGGGCTGGTTCTTTTGTTGGCTCTTGCTTTTCAGCGGATGGGGCTTTATGCACCCGATGTAACAATAGGCTATATTGCAGCGTTGATCATTACGGGAGTATTGATCTATTTTTCACCCCGGCAGCAACATGATTATTATTTTTCCGGCCTGCTTGACGGAAGTATGTTGCTGATATTTTTAGGAAGTCTTTTTGGATACCTGCTTTTATGATTCGCCAGTTAATTTTGATGGTTATTCTGATATGGGCTGTGTTATTTACTGCAACAGCACAGCGTTGTGGTGCGGTTTATACATCTGAGCTGGTGCCGGAGCCGACAGAAGTTGTCTGGCCATTTCGGGGGATCATTCAAATTCCGGTGGTGGTGCATGTGGTATATAAAAGTGCCGCAGAGAATATTTCAAACGCACAAATTGAATCACAGTTGGCAGTCCTGAATGCTGATTACCGACGCCTGGCTGATACCGGTTTCATTCCCGCTGAATTCAGAAACCGCATCGCAGATATGCAGCTTGAATTTTGCCTGGCAAAGCGCGATCCCAAGGGGTTAGCCACCTCCGGGGTAACCCGTAAGATGACCAATCTGGAGTCGATTGGTCTATCGACAGCTGTCTATTACGATGATCAGGGCGGCACAGATGCCTGGAATCCGGATCAGTATCTGAATATCTGGATTGCCAACATGGGCGCTAATCAAACGGGGCGTTCCAGCTTTCCCGGGCAGGGAATACAGGCAGAAGATGGCGTGGTCATTGATCCGCGGTATTTTGGAACTATCGGATTGGCTGCAGATGAAGCGCCCTACCATTTAGGCCGCACCGCTACGCATGAGATTGGTCATTATTTTAATTTGCTGCATCCCTGGGGACCGGATCCTATAAGTTGCAATCAGGATGATGGCGTAACTGATACGCCGGAATCCGGACAAACGTTTTTGATGACTTGTCCGACAGACGAGCAGGAAAGTTGTTCCAGTTCAGATATGTACACCAATTTCATGTATTATACGGATGATGCCTGTATGGGGCAGTTTACACCCGGCCAACGGGACCGAGTCTGGGCAACACTCTTTGGTGTTCGCGCCGGATTGCTGGAAAGTTTGGCTTGTTATTCGCCGGAAACGGCACCCGATCCAAACGCACTATCTTTTCAGATCGTACCGAATCCCAATGATGGATATTTTGAGATACATCTGGATGGATTTCCGGCAACAACCATTCAATTGGCCTTGTATAGCATGGATGGCAGGTTGGTGTGGCAGGATACCAGTAGTTATAGCAATCCGATAGGAATCGGTTTGCCTGTACAATTGGCATCCGGTGTATATATTCTTCGCATTACTGCGAATGGACAACGAGCAAACAGAAAGTTTTTGAAACTTTAGAAATACTTAAAGCTCTGTCCGGCTTCTATTTTTAACAAGGTTTCGTAGATCAGTTTGATCACATTTTCCACATCCGATTTTTGAGCCATTTCAACCGTCGTGTGCATGTAGCGCAGGGGTAACGAAATGAGCACGGAAGGCACGCCGCCGTTTGAATAGGCAAAGGCATCTGTATCTGTTCCGGTAGATCTGGAGGCGGCTTCTCGTTGGAAAGGGATGCCTTTTTCCTCTGCCGTATCGATTACAATTTGCCGCAGTTTATTATGCACGGCTGGTGCATAGGTAATAGAAGGGCCATCTCCACATTTGATATCGCCGATCTTTTTCTTGCTGATCATCGGTGTATGGGTGTCATGGGTGACATCCGTTACGATCGCAATATTGGGCTTAATGGTATTGGCTACCATTTCAGCACCCCGCAGACCAATTTCTTCCTGTACCGAGTTTACGATATAAAGGGAATAGGGGAGTTCAATTTTATTTTCTTTTAGTAGCCGGGCTACCTGGGCAATACAAAAACCACCCATTCGGTTGTCGAGGGCACGACCAACAAAATAGCGGTCATTGAGTACCATCATTTCGTCTTCGTAGGTGATTACACAGCCTACATGAATACCCATTGCGAGTACTTCATCTTTGTCATTTGCGCCGACGTCGATAAAGATATTATCGGTTTTTGGAGCGAGTTTTGCTTCTTCTCCATGGCGAGTGTGAATGGCTGGCCATCCGAAAACACCCTTAACAAATCCGTTTTTGGTGTGGATGTTTACCCGTTTGGATGGGGCGATCATGTGATCGGAGCCACCATTTCGAATTACTGTGATGAACCCGTCATCGGAAATATAATGAACAAACCAGGATATTTCATCCGCATGGCCTTCGATTACAACCTTGTAATCTTTACCAGGGTTGACGACTCCATAAATGGTGCCGTAATTATCCAGGTGCCATTCATCAATATAAGGCTTGATGTATTCCAGCCAGCGCTTCTGACCTTCCGATTCAAAACCGGTAGGGGAGGCATTATTGAGGTAATCCTGTAGAAAGGATTGCGCTTCTGCTGTAAGAATTGACATGTTTCTTTATTTTATTATTTTCCGATGGTTTTACGCCAGTCCGTAAGCATTGTTAGGCTGCTTGAATCGACGTAGCCGGATTTTACCGCCTGAATAATCAAATCGTCATAATTCGACAGGGTCTTAAACGGACAGTTTGCCTCTTTGAAGGCCGTTTCAGCACGTTCAAATCCATAACTGAAGATAGCAATTACCCCAACAACTGTGCATCCAATTTGTCGCACTGCTTCTACCGCCTGTAAACTGCTGCCACCCGTTGAAATGAGGTCTTCCACAACGAGTACCCGATCTCCGGCTTCCAACAAGCCTTCTACCAGATTTTGACGGCCGTGTTCTTTGGCCTTGCTGCGTACATAGGCAAACGGTTTGTCCAGTGCGTCTGCCAGTAGCATACCGTGGGCAATGCCGGCAGTTGCTACACCGGCAATCCGGTCAAATCCACCAAATTCTTCTGAAGTAAGGGCGAGTTGCTCCTTGATAAAGTCCCGCACATCCGGATAGGATAATACTAATCGATTATCACAATAAATGGGAGATTTAATGCCGGAAGCCCAGGTAAAAGGATTTTGGGGGCTTAACTTTATTGCCTTAATTTGCAGCAGCTTTTCAGCGACTTCCGCCGAAGTATCCATAGAGCTTATTCCTGTCTTTTGGTTTGGAAATATTTCCAATTTCATCGAGAAATTTGACGCAAGCGCAAATGTACAAAATCTATATCAATGACAACCTGCTGGTTTTTTCGGCAGGAAACTCAGATCCGGAAGCAGATGCTCTGGTGGCTCCTTATCGGGGAAAGGTCAAGTTTCTGCATCAATATATAGATCTGCTGGAAAAAACAGATCGATACCAAAAGGTCGAACTCACCAGTCCGGATCCGGATGCGCTTTTTGAGACCTTTGCCTCCCTGTACAAACTGATTGAAGCCGCCGGAGGGGTGGTTGTAAATCCCGCTGGAAAGGTGCTGTTTATTCATCGACTCGGGTTCTGGGATTTGCCCAAGGGTAAAATAGATCCGGGAGAAAGTCCGGAAGAAGCTGCCGTCCGGGAAGTTTGGGAAGAAACAGGGATTCAGGAAATTCAACTTGGTTCCCTGCTTCAATCCTCCTACCATACTTACAAAACGCCAAAGGGCAAGCGGGTTCTAAAACGAACTTATTGGTTTATGATGGAAGCGCCAAACCAGGTCCTGATTCCGCAAACAACCGAGTATATCGAAGAGGCAGTCTGGAAAGCCCCGGCCGGATTTCTCCACACACAGCCCAAAATTTACAAGAGCATTTCGGATGTTTTGGCATCCTATTTGGCCCAAAAAGAGGCTGTCAAAAAATAATTTTACAAATATGAAAAATTCCGTTTCTGGCAGAAAGGAATTAAATTTGGTTCTTAGTGGATAAGTCAGATGATAGATTGGCTTATATGATTTTTTGTCAAATTTTCAGGAAAGTTCTAAAATGTATAATGCAGACAGATAATACTTCTTAACATTTGTACGTTTTTGATAACGCTTTTTTTACTGTAAATTTGTTTTCGTTTCGTGAAAACCTGTTCCACAACAATAAAATGCCATGAACTTACGCAACAGCCTTTTTGTATTTTTCTTTCTCTTTTCTACCGGTATTTTATTTGCTCAACCCCCGGCTCAGGAGGAACTAACTGAAAAGGGAAGTCCTGTACTAAACTCGTCTTCCCTGACTCTTTTTGCCGGTGAAAACGGTACTACTTACTACATCGACTTTGAAACCATCAATACAAATCTCAAAGAGTTGGTGTTGATGAATGAGTTTGGTGAGGTTTTAAAACGCGAAGATCTTTCCAAATTGCCTGTTAATACTATTTTCGAACTTGATTTAAGTACTTTCGGTACAGGCTTTTACGAAGTAGAACTGCGTACGTTTAGCGGGGTGCTTCGCAAAGGATTTGAAGTTCGCTAAGTTTATTCTTCCTGCTCTTTTTTCATTCGCTCCTCCAGTTTCTGCGCAATTTCATCGATTGGGTAATCCTCTCCCGAGAGCATATGTACCTGATCAGCTTTTCCTTTTACCACGAGTATCCACATGGGCACACCTGTTTTAATCGCCGGATTAAACGGTGCAGTTTGTTGTACCATTTCCTTCCGTATCAGACTAATCTCAGCATAAGGTGTTGTACCAAAACCAGATTTAAATTGATTTTCGTAAAATACAATTGGCCCTTTCTTTAGATGTGTCCAGCCTTGAAAAAAGGCTGTTCCTCCCGCAAGGAGCACCCCGAAAAATGCAAGCATTGCCATAAGCATACGCATGTTTTGCGTCCATTTTTCAGGTTTTCCCCGAAGGAAAAACCACAGCGCCGCTCCTGCCATCAAAGCAAATAAGGTTGACAGCCAAAAGGTCATACCCCAGGCATTGTGGTAGGGCTCAATGATTTCCAGAATCTTGTTATTCATTCTTATTCGGTTTCACTTTTCAGGATGATGGTATCTGCTACCAAATCCCGTATGCGTTGATTAAATCGAGGTACCTCTTCCTCAAATATTTTTGATAATATAGCCAATTGGGTGTCAACGAGTCCAATCAATTCTTCCTTTACCGCAATAGCCTGATCCGTTGGCGGGTAATCGCCGGAGGAAATCGCATTCAAATGAGCTAGTTTATTTGTAAGGCGAATAGGGAAATTTAAGGGGTCCTGGCCAGATTGATTTTGAGTCTGATATAACTCCTGCTCCACCTGCGTGATGACAGAATCAATTTGCGCAGCCATGTCCTTTAATTCCTGATATTCCTCTTTGTCATCTAATCTGTCTGTGTAGGTTTTGAGTTGCTTTCGCAGATCCTTAACCTGGCCGATAGCGGTATGAGCTTCCGAAACTTTTGTCAATACTTCCTGGCTAAAAGCAAATTGTGCTTCCAGATCCTGCATGCTTGCCGGCGAGCGGGGATCCTGCAACAGCTCGAAGGTATGACTCTGTACTTCTTTACCTACCTGTAATTGTACCTCGTAACGGCCGGGTAAAGCAGATGGACCACGCAAACTGGCCCACCATAAAATCATTCCTTCAAAGTCCTTTCCACCCGGATATTGGGTATTCCAAACAAACATGTTGGAGCCCGCTTCAGTTTTAAGTTTATCTTTTTTATCCGTTGCTTTGGTAGAAAATTTCCGAATTTCCGAACCAGCTGCATCCAGAAAACGCAAGCTTACTTCTATACTGTCGGCTAGTTCCGGCAAATAGTAATAGACCTGAACGCCGCCGGTATGGTTGGTCCCATTATTGCCCGGATTCCGGGCTTGTCCGCCTTCCATCCGATAACTGTCTTGCGGGGCAAACAGATAGGCCTGCGTTGGTTGCATGTTACGCTCCTGTTGGTAGAGCACCGTCAAATCATCCAGGACCCAAATTGATCGTCCCTGGGTGGCCACGATCAGGTGGCTTTCTTTGACGGCCAGATCGGTGACGGGCACGATGGGCAGGTTTAATTGAAAGGGCTGCCAGTTACTCCCATCGTCAAAGGAGATATACAGGCCACTCTCCGTACCAGCATAC
The DNA here is from genome assembly GCA_020437105.1 of Saprospiraceae bacterium. Classification (GTDB taxonomy): domain Bacteria; phylum Bacteroidota; class Bacteroidia; order Chitinophagales; family Saprospiraceae; genus JAAEZH01. The sequence goes on along the minus strand of JAGQWR010000077.1, from coordinate 12,534 downwards.
AGCAAATTACGTTTTGCCGGATCTGTTCGGATTACCCGGGTGAAATGCTCCCGGTCTATCCCCCGGTCAATCCGGGTCCAGGTAGCTCCAAAGTCTTTGGTTTTGTATAGATAGGGTTGAAAATCGCCCGACTTATAACTGGTAGCCGCCAGATATAGTCCGCCTGCCTCAAACGGATCTGCTTCCAGGCTGTTTATCTGGGTCCATTTGGGCAATCCGGCCGGCGTGACATTCGTCCAGGTTTTACCACCATCTTTTGTGATGTGTAGCAGTCCATCATCTGATCCGGTCCAGATGACATCTTTTTGAACAGGTGATTCCGCGACAGCGAAAATGGTACAGTAATACTCGACCGAGGTGTTATCTTGTGTAATTGGTCCGCCGGAGGAGCCAATTTTTGTGGAGTCATTCGTTGTCAGATCCGGACTGATCAATTCCCAACTTTGCCCCTCATTGTAGCTTACATGTAAATGGTTTGAAGCTGCGTATAATTTGTTTGGATCATGTGGCGAAATCAGAATAGGGAAGTTCCACTGGAAGCGATACCGCATTCCCTCTGCGCCGTGCCCCATCGGATTGTCGGGCCAAACAGAAACATTTCGGCTCAGATCATTTGCATGGTCTTTGCGTTCGATAAAGCCATCATAGCAACCCCCGTAAACGATGTCGGCATTGCGCGGGTCCACGGCAATGTGGCCGCATTCACAGCCTGCGGTAGATTCCCAATCGCTTTCCCGGATGCTGTAGCCTTTGGTGCGATACGGGATGCGCACCGTGCTATTATCCTGTTGTGCCGCATAAATGCGAAAGGGAAAATGATTATCAGTCGTAAGACGATACAATTGCGCAGTTGGTTGATTGTAATAGGTCGTCCAGGTTTCTCCGCCATCAAAGCTTACCTGAGCACCGCCGTCATCGCCTACGATCATCCGTTGTGGGTCTTCCGGAGCAATCCAGAGGTCATGGTGGTCACCATGAGGGGCGTTATAATTGGAGAACGTTTTACCTCCATCTTTTGATTTGTGGTAATTGACATTCAGCACATAAACGACATCTTCATCTTCCGGGTCAGCGTAAATCCGGGTGTAATACCAGGCCCGTTGGCGCAGATCGCGGTCTGAATTGATCCGTTTCCAGGTTTTTCCGGCATCGTCGGAGCGAAATACGCCGCCCTCAGCAGCTTCTACGAGCGCCCAGATTCGATCCGAATTGACGGGGGAGACTGCTAATCCAATTATACCCAGGGTACCTGTTGCCAGTCCTTCGTTTTCGGAGATGTTCTCCCAGGTGGTTCCGCTATCTGTTGACTTCCAGATGCCGGAACCTTCGCCGCCACTCGAAAACTCGTAGGCGTTTCGATACACATTCCAGGTACTGGCATAGAGGATACGCGGGTTATTCGGATCCAGGATCAGGTCGGCCGCACCAACCCGGTCATTTATATACAAAACCTTTTCCCAGTTTTCTCCGCCGTCCATAGATCGAAAAATGCCCCGTTCTTCATTTGGGGCGAAGATGTTGCCCAGGGCTGCCACATATACGATATCGGGATTATTGGGGTGTATCCGGATTCTGGATACATGGCGGGATTCGGGTAAGCCCAGCATTTTCCAGGTTTTACCTGCATCGACCGAGCGCCAGACGCCGTAGCCGTAGGAGACATTTCCCCGAAGGGTTTGTTCTCCACCACCAACGTAAATTACATTTGGATCGGATGCACTAACCGCTATGGCACCAATAGATCCGCCAAAGAAACCATCGGAGATATTCTCCCAGTTTCGTCCGCCATCTTTGGTTTGCCAGATACCTCCGCCGGCGCTGCCAAAATAATAGAGATTTGGTTTGCCGGGAACACCTGTTACGGTACAGGAGCGACCACCCCGAAAAGGACCAATACATCTATATTCGAGCGCATCGTAAAAGGACTCCTGGTACTTGCTGGTTTGTTCCTTTTTAGCGGCTTGCGCCGAAATAACGGAAAGATTGGCACAGGAAAGAATCAGGGAGCATGTCAGGAATACGGGTAGGGCAAGTTTCATATCAATTGCTTTTGAATCCCGAAATTCGGTAAAATGTGCGGAGATATTCAGAAAGCGGCCTAAAAAAAACGGGGCTTCACCAAAAAGGTGAAGCCCAACGCATAATGAGAAAAAATACCCTAATTTTAATCCGCTTAGTTTGTTGTAAGCTGGATTCTGCGTACCGCAGTTTTATCTTGTTGTTTAATAGCCAGGTAATAGTTTCCGGAACCATTTTGGCCAATATTAATGGCGTCTTCGAAGGTGCCGCTAAATCCGGATGCTTCATATTGATAAATGCGTCGGCCATCTTCATTGTATAACTCGACCACCATATCACCATGTTGTGTCAGATCAAAAGCCAGTCTGAATTCCTGATCAGCCGGGTAAGCAGCCACGCGGAGAGAATTGATCATTAAATCCTGCCTGGTGGAAAGGTTTGTCGATCCGCGTTTCTGGTTTAATTGATTAATATCATCTGTGCTGGCTGTACTCACGCTAACATTATAATCTGCCACATTAATTGTCTCAATATCAGAGCCACGGCTGCGCACGCGTATCATATCGCCCAAATCTTCACCCAATTCTTCGAGGCTTTGTCCAAGTTCTTCAAAGTCTTGCTCCAATTCATCCATGTCCACATGCACATCGATACCATAGTCCTTTTTGCCACAATCACAATCTGCACAGTCTTTGGTCTCGCTATAGGATTTGATGTTGGTGCTGGTGGTATAAAACTTACCTCCCCGGGAATAAACCAACTCAATCCGATCTCCGGGGGAGACACTACTTAAGGCCAGGGTGATATCGTTCCAATCGACCATACAGTACCCATTGATAGCTGAAATAACATCGCCATCATGCAAGCCGGCGTCCTGTGCAGAGGAATTTTCGACAATATTTACCTGAACACCCGTGAGGGCATTAGGGTCTTCATCATATCCCTGCATGATGCCGAGGAACGGCTTTTCACAGGCGTTTCGGCTTTTTGATTTTTTGGAATCTTTGATTTCTTCCTTTCCGATAAAGCGTACAGGAACGGATTTAGCTTGTCCTTTTCGCACAAAATGCAAAGTAGCCTGGTCTCCGGCTTCGTATTTTTTTAAGATAGCCAGGAGCCCTACCTGATTACCTACCCGGTATTCATCAATACCATAGATGTAATCCATTGGTTTTACCCCTGCTTTGTCGGCGGCAGAACCTGGAACAACCTCGGTTACATAATAGCCATAAGGATTTTCAAGACCCAGTTTCTGGACCTTATCAGAGGAAATCCGGTCGGAAACGACTCCTAAAAAGGCTTTGTTTCCTGCAGGTGGTGCAGCAACGAAAGGCTCTACATATTTTGCATGGCTATCCGATTTGGAACCCATGACACCTATGGCATTGCCTTTTTGTCCGCTGCGCATATAATTCACAGTGATCGAGTTGCCAACATTGGTCATACCGATGGCAATGGTCAGGTCTGTCCAGTCTAAAATACGGTGGCTGTTGAATTCGATAATAATATCGCCGTCTTCCAATCCGATGCGTTCGGCACTGCTGCCGCCAACGACCGTAATTTCGGCGCCATCGTATTTTGTTTTACTGGAATAAGCCGGAGAGACTCCAAAGAAGGCATTTTCTTCATTCGAAGTGGCCGAATAATCCGAATCCTCCCGGGTACCAAGTGTGGCTTTAATGTTTCGCTTGGATCCATTCCGGATCATTTGGATGTCTATTTGGTCTCCGGGTTCATATTTTGCCAATAAATCTGAGAGACTGGCATTTCTTCCGGTTACCTCTTTGTTGATTCCATAGATGTAATCAAAAGGGCGTATCCCGGCTTTTTCGGCGGCTGTGTTTTTAATCACGCCACTGACATAACTGCCATAATGGTTTTCAAAGCCCAGCTTTTGAGCTTTTTCCATGGAGATTTTTTCTGCCATAATTCCGAGGAAGGCCTGATTACCTCCATCCATCGATGGAAATGTAAAGACTCGATGTTGAGTCTGGGCGGAAACAGTCAAACTACCCCCAAGTAGCAGGACTGCTGTGTAAATTAAGTTGCGTAGCATAGCATTCTGAAATTCTGATTCGTGATCAAAGACAAGGGCATAAGAGGGTAGTTGCACAGAAAATAGGGACAGGGTTCCCATTCGTACCAAAAAATGTTTTGCAGCCTTTATTAGGCTTGCGCCGAATGCTCCGGGCACTGTCTGGCCTGCGTTTTACACAGGTAGCGAAAAAAAATGATGCATTTTATTGCGCAATTAAGTGATTGCATATATATTTGCAATCATTTGGTAGCAAATAATAAGACAATGGAAACCAGAAGAGATGTTTTTCAAGCCATCGCAGATCCTACGAGACGGGCGATTATTTTGCTTCTGACCCTTGGCGTGATGACGCCCAATGCCATTGCAGCGCATTTTAATTCCAGCAGGCAAGCCATTTCAAAGCACTTACAAATATTGACAGCATGTGAAATAGTGCAGCAGGAACAGCGTGGCAGAGAAATGTACTATCACCTAAATGCAGACAAGATGAAAGAAGTAGAAAAATGGTTAGAAAATTTCAGGCAGCTCTTATCTAAGCGATTTGACCAGCTTGACCATGTATTAGAGCAACTTAAAAAAAACAAAAAATGAACAACGCAATTTTATTCAATTTTGAGGTAAACAAGGAAAAAAACAGAATCGATGTTGAACGGTCTTTTAATGGACCCGTTAATCTGGTCTGGGCCGCTTGGACAGAAGCAGACATCCTGGACCAATGGTGGGCTCCAAAACCATACAGGGCTGTGACCAAATCAATGAACTTTACCGAAGGCGGACGCTGGCATTACTATATGCTAGGCCCCAAAGGCGATAAACATTGGTGCTTATTTGATTATGAATCCATTGAGCCATTGAAACACTTTTCGGGTATTGATGCCTTCTGTGATGAAAATGCATTGCTGACAAATACCAAGCCAAGAGTTAAATGGGAAAATAAATTTAGTGCCAACGAAACTGAAACTATAGTATATATTCAGCTTCAGTTTGAAACACTTGAAGACCTGGAAACCATTATTCAAATGGGCTTCAAAGAAGGCTTTACAGCCGGACTTGAAAATTTAGATCAATATATTGCGGCACAGAATTTTTAACCGGGAGGAATTTTGAATGCTTAATTTTGGATGTCAACTGTTTACAGGAGAGGCCGGTGGGTTCAGTTTAGAGATTAGTTTAGAGTTTAGAGTTTAGAGTTTAGAAATTCGTCTATGACGAATCAACGGAAATAACGATTTAAACGTTTTAAACGCATCAAACGATTTAAACCTTCGCGAAGCGAAAAAAATGAAAACACCTGTAATAATTCTAATTACCGGCCTCCTGATTGCAGGCTGTGGCACCAAAAATCGCAACAGCATGAATGGCTTTTCGATAGATCCCGACAATCCACCTATTTCGGAAGTCCGTATTCCTATACAGATTGACCTGAAGACACTGGAGCGGGACCTCAACGAACAGTTGGGGGATATTTTGTTTGAAGACGATAAAGCGGATGGAGCCGATCTGCATATTCGCGCAAGCAAACGGGGGCCTATTAAACTGGAGGTCATTGAAAACGGTATTGAATATACGGTACCCATGGATTTGTGGCTCAAAAAGCCTTACCGATTAGCAAATGTAGAAGGGGAGGGGTCGGTTGATGTGCGGTTGCGCACCACCTATGATATTGGATCAGACTGGGAGTTTGTAACGGCGACACGGGTATTGGAGCACGAATGGCTGAGTAAGCCCAAGTTAAAAGTAGGCGTAGTAAAATTGCCGGTGGAAGCTATCGCCGACAAGGCACTGGAGCGGTCGCGGGAACTCATCGAACAGGCTATTGATGGACAGATTGCGCAGCAGGTGAATTTACAGGCTGAAATCCAAAACGCCTGGAATCAATTTTACCAACCCTTTGTGCTTTCGGAGGAATATGCCTGCTGGATGATGTTAAAACCCCTGACATTGGGGATGACCCCGTTGATCTCTGATGGTCGTTCCTGGACAGCCACCTTGGTATTAACGGCTTACCCGGAAGTATATATTGGCGAAGAGCCCGATTACGAGCGTCCGCCAGCGCTGCCGACCTTCCAGTGGAAACAGGCAGCCGAGAATAACTTCAATATTTTTATCCGAACGGAAGTATCCTACGAGCAGGCAGAAAGATTGGCTCGGGAGAGTTTAATTGGAGAAACCTTTTCCCAGGGAAGCAGAGATGTGACCGTTACCGGAATTGATATTTATGGAAAAGGCAATAAGATTGCAGTAGAAACGACTTTGGCAGGTGCCTTCAACGGGGTAGTCGAATTGCTGATGAAACCAAAATATGTAAAATCCGATCAGGCTTTTGAAATCGAGTTGGAAAAGATAGAAGTACGCACTGGAAATATTCTGCACAAAAGTATTGCCTGGCTAATGAAAAGCAAGCTTCAGAAAGAATTAAAAAAACAGTTAGACAGCTTCTTAAATGACAATTTGGATATCCTGAGAAATACCGTGCAGGGTCAAATTCATTCCAACGAATTGGGTAATGGTGTTCGTTTAGACGGCAACTTATCCAAACTGGATGTGCTCCTGGCATTAGTTAAAACAGATTACCTGGAGCTCTGGATTGGCATGAACGGCAACCTCGGGGTTGAATTTGCTAAACCTTTAAATGAATAATTTGTTCCGCCTGGAGTATTTCAACACATATTAAAATATACCAGGATGAAAACACAAATTAAGGTTCTATTTGTATGTATGCTGTTTCTGCCAGTTGGCCTGGTTGCTCAGGATGCTGATCAGCCAGCAAGCTCAAACGTTTTACCAAGTGATTTGGCCTTATTAATTGGCCATTGGGAAGGCACCTTGACCTACCTGGATTATAACACAAATGAACCTTACACCCTACCGGCACATCTGGATGTGGCGCCAGGGAGAAATGACTACCAGATAAATGCTTCGCACATTTTTCCTGGTGAGCCAAAAGCGAATTCCGATTTTAAATTAAATATCTCAAGATCCGGCAACAAATTAAATAAGCGTAAAGTAATATCGAGAACTGTCCTGCCGGACGGGAAGATTCAAATAATTACGGAATATTCATACAAGGATGGGGATGAAAAGAAAATGGCTACCAATCGGGTTACCTACACTATCGGGAAGGACACCTACTCTGTCAGAAAGGATGTCCAATTTGAAGGCACAAACGATTGGACCATGCTAAACAACTATACCTACCAGAAGAAATAAGGTAAATAGTATGGTGTAAAGGATTTTTCGATTGCTTTCCATGCGCCGAACAAAAGCATGATTTTTGAAAGCTGAAACAGCGGCTAAGGACCTCCATTCCTTAGCCACTGTTGTTATTGCCTAAACCAAACCGGTTTGGAAATAGAATGGTTATACTTCCTGGGAGGATATGGCAATCTCCCTATCTAAAAACTGATTTTCAAGCCCCTGCGAATTGTAGGTTTTGGCTATATTTAAGGAATATAGCGATATCATCATATTGATATGGTGCATTTGTGTGTATAGGAGCTCGTTGTGTGCCATTAGAGAAAGACGAGGAGAAATTGCTCTAAATGAAGAGATCAAACCTGCTTAATCACTGAATCAGTTGGATTGAAATCAGCTTACAGTGAACCATGAATAGGATGATATGAACTTAAAAAGTGAATTAGGGGTTGATTATAGGATGTCAGAAGTAACGTGTTATACAAAAGGAAAAAGCTACTAACTTGTAGAAATGAAGACAGATACCAATATATTATCACAGATAAAGCAATTTGTGAAAGAAATTGAACCTCAATCAGAGGTGATTCTATATGGTTCTCGAGCAAGGGGAGACGAAGGGAAGGATTCTGACTGGGATATTTTGATTCTTGTCCCATATTCCGCAGGATTGAAAAAAGAACAGGAATTCAGGTACAGGCTTTTTGATATAGAATTACAATACGGTCAAGCGATTTCAACCCTTGTAAAATCTAAAGAAGAATGGGAGAATAGATTCAAAATTACTCCACTTTATCAAAACATTCTTCAAGAAGGAATAAGCCTATGAATTTAGAGGAGCGAGAAGAGTACATAAGGTATATATACCCGTTACGAAATGGTTTAAGGATTTTTGGTTCGTTATCGTGGCCTCCGGCAGCGTTAAAAAGCCTCGCCGCAGCTAAGGCTGCGACTGCGTTTTTTGCCTTGCCGGCAACCACGCTAACTTCGCCCTAATTTCCCCAACTGAGCGAAGCGAACTCACAACCAAAGGGCGTAAACCACTTCGTGCCGGGTATAGGCTTGAAAAAACTGATGAGACATTTGAAGTTGTTGAACTACTCATTGAAAACAAAAAGTGGAACTCGTCTGTCAATCGCTTGTATTACGCAGCTTATTATGCTGTAAGTGCTTTGTTAGTAAAGGCCGAAATCAACACAAAAACCCATGCCGGGGTGAAAACTCAATTTTTCTTAAATTATGTCAAGTCCGAAAAAATAGAAATAGAATTAGGGAAAGTATATTCTGATTTATTTGACTGGCGACAAAAAGGAGATTATGGAGATTTTTTTGATTTTACAGAGGACGATGTAATGTCAATTCTCGACCCAACAAAAAGGCTAATTCAAAGCGTCAAAAAAGAAATTCAAAATAAATAAAAACGGTATGCAATCGAGTAGACGGCCTCGGCCAGTAAACTAGCCGAGGTGCGCCTCCCACACCACCGTACGTACGGGTCTCGTATATGGCGGTTCATTAATGAGACTTTCCTTTTTGATAATATTCGATTAAACTAATGTTAATTGTTTAATCAAATTTCTTCAACTAGTTTAGCTGTCTGGTTTAATCAGCGGCTACCCATTCACTGGAAAACTATCCTGAACGTGAATTTGCTCCGCTGTTTATTGCAGACCATTAATGTTCAGTCCTTCATCAGCCTTTCAGTTTGCTGACTACTATGACTTCTGCTGACTTCTCCGTTCTAACAATTAATGTTTGCGGAGACCTCCCCGGGTAAGAGCATCTTCCCTGCCTGCTCGCTCCGCTTGTGGGGCAGGCAGGTTTCAGATCTAAGCTCACGCTTAACACCCTTGCGGCTTACTAATGGTTCAAGGCGTTACCCCTGTCCATAAGGGACTTGCACCCTCTAGATTAATCCATATCTTTATATGGAACAGATGCCCATGCCGGGCACACACAACGGGTATAGTGCATGCCCTGCGGGACACGCACCATACCCAAACCGTTCTGCCCAATTAGATAAAAATGAATAAAGAATATTTTAACATTAATGATTTAGAGCCGTTCTTCAAAAATTGTTTTGATGTTAGAGTTCCTAAAAACATCAAACCGATTTTATTGACAATAAATGACTTAATCTTGCTTGAAGAGAGATTGGAAGAATACAAGAAATATGAAAAAATATTTCAAGAAGGTTGGTTTAAAAGAATTACGAATTCAGGTGATAAGGGTGAAAAACATCATGTAAGCAAAAAAGAATATGTCAACTTACCAAAGGTTGCGCAGGCTAAGGTTGATGAATACTATCAAGAATATCAGAAATTGAAAATGGCAAATCAAAAAATATCAGCTTTAGTTGGGAAATATGATTTAGATGATGCAAAAATCATAGAATTAAGAAGAATAAATAGGTACACAAAGAATAATCCAACAATAATCTGGTTGGCTAACGAATTAGGAAAAGAAAATCAATTTAGAGGTCTAACCTCAGACATGTTAAGATCGTTACCTACTGGAATATTTCAACTTGGACAAGAAGATTCGAGTACAAAGGGATATTTTACACATACCTCTACATCAATAAAAAGAAGGGTAAGATTGAGATTTGGTTTATGGGATCAATACAATATGGAACTACACAGAGATGATAAAAGAAAGGAGAGCTTACAGAAATTCTTTGCTGGGTTCGAAAAATTTGAGGAGAGTACAAGAGAACAGATAGATTCATTATTTTTTTATGTCGATGAATATATTGGAACTGAAATTGACATATTACTCCGAAACGGACAAAGAATATTCAAGCAAAATGGATTTGGAAAGAGATACATCAAATATCATTTTTTTAATGAAATATTAGAAGAGGTTAATCTCAAAACTGGACAGAACAAAGGCTAAAATGTTCATAGCCCCTATGCGGGGCTTCGCCATTTAGCCAAACCTTCAGACTGTGAAAAAACCTGCCTTTCGTCTATAAAATCCTGGGGAAAGTTCGTAATTTGAAGAGTATCAAAGCGCTTTCAAATGCCCCTTCTTCCCATGAAGGCCAGCCGGCTTTTTCACCCGACATACTACTCAGGTTATACTTTTATGGGTGCCTCAACCGCTGCCGGTCTTCCCGTCAGTTGATGCGTGCTGCCGTCGGAATGTGGAATTATTCTGGTTGCTGCACGAAGCCAAGCCCTGTTACAAAACAATAGCTGATTTTGGAAGGATAATGCTGCGGCACTAAAAAATACGAGGAGCTTCAAAAGCAACTGGATGTGGTACGCGACAATCATCAGGCTCAAATTTCTACCACCGACCCGGATGCGTGTGCGCTACCCAGAAAAATGAACATCGTTGAAGTGTCTTACAATGTACAGGCTGCGGTGGAGGCCGAAAATAAACTGATCACTAACTATGAAGTAACCAATGAAAATGACACGCATGCCCTTTCAGGAGTAGCCTTGGAAGCAAAGGCGGTGTTGAAAAAAGAGCGGATCCAGGCATTGGCAGACAAAGGCTACGACACGGGTAGTGAATTAAAAATATGTGCCGAAAACAACATCGAGACCTATGTTGCTCCCCGTCAAAAAAACACATCCCACAAACATCCTGATTTTGTTAAAGGCAAATTTAGTTATGATGGGGAAAGGGACAGTTACACTTGTCCGGAAGGCAAAGAACTCTTAAGCAACGGCAACTGGTATAAAAAAAACGGGACTGATTACCGAAAAGTCTATGAGGTGCAGGTGTACAAACTACCCTTTGAGGTTTGTAATGCCTGTGTGCAGCGTTTGGATTGCGCCGGCCAGGCCAACCTGAACAACTCCAAAGGTCGCCCGATCGAACGAAGCGAATACGACGAATATCTGGAAGCAAACCGGGAGCGGGTAATGCTCAACAAAGCACTCTACCGAACCCGCCAACAAATAGTGGAACACCCCTTTGGCACGATAAAACGAAGCTGGGGCTATGATTACACCTTACTGAAAACGAAGGAAAAAGTTGGAGGAGAAATGGCGCTCATCTTCACCTGCTATAATCTGCGCAGGAGTATGACCATTTTTGGGGTACAGGATCTACTCAAGCGCCTAAAAGCCGCTTGTCTGCTCTTTTTTGCTCCAAACCGAGCCAATTTAAGCTCATATAAGCCCTTTTTATTCCCAAAAATCAAAGCCCCAACGTTTTATTTCCAAAATTTTTATCAGCATACCGGTCAGCTTTGCGCCGCCTGAGCTATCTTGGATTAGCAATATGGACGAGTAGGAGGTTTTTTCACGGACTGCCGTTACCACCCATAGATATGAAGCATACAAAAATAGTTGTTGCGATATTGATTCTAGTGATCTTGATTTCATTAAGTTGCTCAGAAAAGGAAATAAATGCCTGTTGGGATGGGAGTAATGTAGATTCTTATGTAGGTTGTTTAGAGGCGACGATAGATTTGCATGAGTTAATGGGACTTTCTAGTTCTTCAGGGAAAAAAATTCTTCTTTATTTTAATGCAATTGGATGTTTAAATTGTAGGCGTATGGAGAATGAAGTGTTGAGTTCTCCAGAAGTGCAATCTACTATTAGTCAAATGTTTGTTTTTCGAACATATTATGTGGATTCAAGGGAAATGTTGACTGAAAAAAGCTATGAGGAGCCCTTGGTCAGAGAAGGTGATTTTAAAAGTGTAGGTGAAGTAAATAGCAAGATTCAGGGTATACTTTTAAAATCGGGGTCACAACCATTTTTTGCTATTTTAGATGAAAGATTAAGGACAGTAGATGAACTCTCGTTAGAGTTGAATGTAGATGAATTTTTATCATTTTTAGGAAAATAAAACGGGTGGTAACATTGCGCCAACCCCATTAAGTTAAGCGACAAAAGAAAGAAGAATTAAATTTCCAAGGCGGATAAAAGTTGGTTGAAAAAAAAAGATAACTATTGGTTGTAAATAAGAGCAATACTGATCCGTTCTCTGCTATGAGCTATTGAACTGTTTTCGAATGGGTTTTTGAGGGCTATTTAGTGCTCTAGTTGGACTCGCAAAATGGTTCGTTCAGCGAATTGTCTTGGATGTAAATAAATGTCAGCAATGGGTTGCTTGAGTACATCGAAGAAACAAAGGATCCGGGTAAAGGGGACTGTGCTGTGTTGGTTTTTATTTTGAACAGAAAAATGGCGGTAGAATAGCTTTGTGGAGAGCCGGAAAAGGTCCTGGAAGAACAAAGGCCTGATTTTATCTCTGGCCTGAACAAAAGCACTCTTGGTGGGTGGATTGATTGCTAAAGATTCAAAGAAATCAAAGAGCTCTA
>JAGQWR010000076.1:489-8813 GCA_020437105.1 Saprospiraceae bacterium | reverse complement strand
CTGCCTGCTCGGCTTGCGCGAGCAAAGCAGACAGGTTTTTTGCCTTGTAGGCCAAAAAAATAAAGTTGCTAAAATTTCCCAACTGAGCGAAGCGAACTCACAACCGAAGGGCGTAAACCACTTTCGTTTGGGTATAGAGTCTCCACGAATTTTTTACCTCATTTCAGTGTCCATCCCTTCCGTTTCATAGGAAAACGACTCAATCGACTTTTGGAATTAATCCTTTTTGCAACTAAGCCCGTCAGAAAGAAAAACTGGACTCGTAACAGTCGCAACATGGGTGGGACAGAACGTTCTATTTACGAGTCCAGCCAGGGGTTGAGGCATTGTTCCATGCTGGCTTCTATTAATTATCTCTAAAATATCCTTGCCAGTTTCCCTGGTAAATTTCTTCAACCTTGTTTTTTGAATCAATGGATATTTTTAAATCGGTTTTTGAGGTGTAATCAAATTCATCGTACTTATTGACTAATTCAAAGTATCGATTTGATAGGTAATTAATGCATTCCTCTTCCATGTACTTTTCAACTTGTTCTTCTGTGAAAAAGAAGAAACGGGCTGTTGAACCCCTTTTCATGATTTTCCAAATCTCAAAATCAGACAAGTCATTTATTAATTTTTCGATTTCATCTGATGTTACCTTTCGATTTGCTTCGTTAATTGCTAAATAGCTAAAAACATTATGTCTGACGAACATTTTTATACTTGTGTATTCTTCGAAGGATTCAGCGAGTTTTCTAAATTTTTCGATAATTAAATTCTCTTTATTATTGAACTCCTTCATATCAGGAAGGAATTTTAAATAATCCTCTCGGGTCTCCCAGACTACATCTAATTTTGTATTAGGTTCAATAATATCATAAATTATATTTAGTGGCTTTACTCCATATTCTTTCTTAATCCAATTTTGTAATTCGAGTAAAGGAGGTTGTAACGTAATCAATCCCTTTTTTAGCTTTTTTGTTTCTATACCCGAAGCGAAATGATTTGAGTCGTTTTCACTTGCCACTGCGGCTGTCCATTTTGTTGCAAAGCCTCGCCGACGCTAAGGCGTCGCCTACGTTTTGCGCCTCATTGACAACCACATTGGCTTCGCGCTAACTTTCCCAAACCACTTCGTTTCGGGTATATATAATTTTCAGGAACCATATTTTTTCTTTTCTTGCTTGCATGGAATGTGAGTCCCGGCAATAACATTTGAATCCAAATATAAAGTACGGAATTCATTTTAAAAAACAGGATTCCACGGAAACATATTTCGCGAGAATTAATTTCTCATAAATCGGATTCCTCCTGCTGTATGTTATTGCGCGGTACGGTTTTGTGTTTGGCTCGTTGCGGAAAATCAGCTATGATTTTCCGCTGTAATCGAAAGGTAGCAAATTGCAATAAATTCTGATTAGGAGTTCAGCCGCAATGAGCCATATCGTTGTTGTGCTTAGTTTATTTAGCACTATTTCTAACGAACCTGGCTCCATATGAATTATTTCTCATCCCACCTTGCCAGGCTCCGTAGGTTCTATATGCAATTGGACTAAATGGATTAAAGTTGTGATATTCTCTATTGTATCCATAGAAACCACCACCACGAAATCCAATACCGCCAGATGTCTCAATACCAATTGGCCAATCCCCATTTGTAGCATTGCCATTTAAAGAGAGAATTCCATCTCCATTTGATCCTCTATAATTTCTGCCATTTGGGTGGCCTACAGTAATTAATCGCTCCCACATACTACCAGCCATGTCCATTACCCAATAGTATGATGCACCAAAGTAAGCTCTGTTTTTGTCTGTGAGTTTTGATTCATCCCAACCATTCAACATAATAAGCATTCCATTGATATCGGGAAGTCTTTGAATCTTCTCTTTGCTTTTTGAACCCCAAGGAAATTCTCCAGCTATTGGCTTAGACTCTCCTCTTGTTGCTTTTGTAAACTCAAACTCAGTCATTGGTCTTAGCCCGGCCCAATCAGAATATGCTATTGCATCGTCCCAACTCATAAACTGGCAGGGCTTGTTTGGATATGTTGAGGAATACTTGCCATTTTCAATTACTATCTTACCTCCTTGAGAATAATAATTGGTTTCGTTAATGATTATTCTATTTTCAATTTGTTTTTTACTAAGACTGTTTAAAAAAGCAGCATATTGCCCCTCAGTTGGCTCATATTTCATTATATAAAATGAAGTGACTCCTTTAGGATAGGTGGCAGGAATTACTCCTTTTTGATCACCCTCATATCCTTCGGGTGCACGATAATAAATATCTCCATTTATAGCTATTTCAAATTCTTGGTTTTCTGCATTAATAGAAACTAGTCCATCGAAATTTCCTAAGGAGTCTGGATGGTAAAAACTACCAAATTCAAGAGCTTTAATGTCTGGGTCCCCCAATGTGAATCTCCCTTTTGGTATATGAACCATTTCAATACCATAAGCAGTTAAAGATGAATTTCGAGTATCTATATTTTCAAAACTCTTTATATCAAGGATGACTTTCACTGTTGCTTCAACTCTGCCTCTATATTCTTTTTCAGGAAAAATGAATAGACCAGTACCATCATTTGGTACTTCAAAATCCAAAGTAATGTTATCCGTGAAAACTGAAACAATTGAATGCCCACTGGTCATAACTTGAATGTGTTTATATCCATCAGGCAATACAGATTTAAAAAAAAGCCATACCGCATCATTGTTTTTCTCATTACTCCATGCATTGTCCCATCTTACATTGAAAATAGCATATGCATTTTCTTCCTCTATATATAAAATTGGTCTGGACACATTTACATCTGAGGCTCTTGTGAACGTAGAGACTATTAAAAGTAAGAATGTTAATCTATATTTCATAGTTGAGATAATTAAGCAGAACGGTTAGTATAAGTGTAGTTACGAGGATAGGAGCAGTTATCTCTTATACATTGTTGTAGCCAGTTTTTCTTTGTATTTTTTTTCTATTTCATTCGCAAAAGCCGTTTTATCATTCCTTAGGAATTCCATTGCTTCTCCATTCACAATGGTTGGATGCATGTCTCTAAGATTCTTATCGCTCCAAGTGGCAAGTTCTACAAGGATAGGTGTCAAAGACAGTCCTTTTTCAGTCAAGAGGTAGAGGTTAGTCTTTTTATTGTCTGGTCTTTGGGTTTTTATAATTAGTCCCACTTCTTCCAAGAATTTGAGTTTGGCAGAAAGAATATTGGTCGCAATAGCTTCGTCACTTTCTGTGAAGTCTTTGAAAGTCTCTTTTCCCTCAATTAGCATTTGCTTTATTATAACCAATATCCACTTGTCACCTACAATGTCTAAGGCTGAAGTAAAGGGGCAATCACATCTAAAATCTTGTCGCATCTGTTAAGTTATCATTAATTATTACTTGCAAAATGAAATTTATTTTCATTTTTTGCTTGCATATCGAAAGTTATTTGTAATATTGCTTGCAAAACAAAAGTAATAATCATTTATCAAAGGACAAAATCAATGAGAAAAGTATTAACAGTATTGGCACTATCAGGTCTTCTCGCTTCCTGTGGCAACGCACAGACAAAATCAACAAGCGAGCTTAATTCTAAAGAATCAAAAAAAATGAACAACAAAGAAATCGTAGGTGTCTTTTTAGGTGCAGTTGCCAAACAAGACCCTGAAACAATGCGCAAATTTGCAAATGCGGATTACATTCAGCACAATCCATTTGTGCCAACTGGTTTAGAACCTTTTATTGGTTTATTACCTGTTTTAAAAGAATACGGAACTTATGCCGAAAACGTGCGAATGTTTCAAGATGGCAACTATGTGTTTATGCATAATATCTGGAGAAACGCCAAACCTTTTGGTGCAGATGAAATGGTCGCTTTTGACATTATTCGTGTGGATGAAAACGGAAAAGTAGCCGAGCATTGGGATGCAATGACAGTTTTAGTTAATGAAACTGCAAGCGGAAGAACACAAACCGATGGACCAACAACTGTTGAAGACTTAGACAAAACCGAAGCGAACAAAGCCTTGGCAGTTTCCCTTATTGAAGACGTTTTAATGGGTAAAAATCCAAGTAAGATTGGCGACTACATCAGTTCCGAAGAGTACCACCAACACAACCCACAAATTAAAGACGGATTAACCGGCATAGTGGAAGCAGTAGAGTATCTCACTTCTCAAAACAATATGTTTAAATACACCAAAATCCATAAAGTATTGGGTGAAGGAAACTTCGTCCTAACGGTAAGCGAAGGTGAATGGAATGGTGGTAAAAAACACGTATTTTACGACTTGTTCAGAATGAAAAGCGGTAAAATCGTAGAACATTGGGATGTAATTCAAGAAATACCTACAGAAGGGCTGGCTCACAACAACGGAATGTTTGGGTTTTAGTCTTTAGTCAGCGTTTTAAATTTTTATTTTTCCTAATTGGCCGTTCTGCTACCGTGCGAGCGAAGCGAGCATGGTAGCAGAACATGTGGTGCATATGCTGTACTGGAGCGTAGCGGAAGTATAGTCATATGCACTTTGTTCCACACAGTCTTTTCAATCATACATTTCTGAAGTAATCATTTTTGATGGTTAACCATTCATTTAGGTACTTATTCTTTAGCCGTTTAAGCTCCTCATATTTTAGCGAAACAAACTCATCTAATTGAATGAACCCTTTTCTTTGTTTTACTTTATCTAAATGCTCAAAGGCATGGCAAAGAATACATAAGGACTGAAAATTCTCTTCCCTGTTGTCAGACTTCTTCCCATTTCGATGATGAACGTGCAAAAATTTCCTGTCCGGAAGGTTTTTTAATAAAATCAAACAACCCTCGCATTGCCAGCCTTTTTTTTCTCTATAGGCCGTGGAAATTTGCTTCCACTGGGCAGTATATTCATCTGTTCGCTTAACTATAATTTTACGATTCCGAGCGTACTCTAGCACAGCGTCATACCATTCTATATTGGAAAACCTACCCCAAAAAGATTTCATATGCTCATGCTTGCAATTTCCACACATTCGTAAATACTGGTCTTTCAACAATTTTTGCTCATCTTTAGAATAGATGTCAACTGGCATCTTATTTGAAAATGAAAAATTACTAAAGCCCAATTTTGTCTTACATTCAACCGTATGGAACTTAGGCAAGCTACCCCATCTTTTCGTTTTATATTTTGATAAATATGCAAACATCAAATATTCATCACCATTATCAGTATAGATTGCATATCCATCTATCATTTTTATTTCACTAAAAGGGACATCCTTTATGAATTCCAACTGAGCAGTAGAAAAGACACTAAATTCAATTCCAAGTAAATCTTCTAAGAACTTTGCAGTACTCCCTTTAGTGTAATCATGTATAGGTTTATTCATTTTCATCAATCTCTTGATATTGATATATCCCCTCAACAAGCTTTTCATTCGAAGTAACTATCCTAAATTCAACCCTGCGAGAAAATTGATTATTTACAATCTTGTTTGAGTCTAGATAAACGTAGGCTTTTTCATCATTTAATGCTCTTGCATAAGAGAATCCAATTGAAGTGAAAAGGAAATCCATCCTCTCTTTTTCTTCAGAGCTTACATCCTTATATGATGGTTGCTCCCTTAAAAAAGCAAGCACAGCATTAGCTCTCCTTGAAGATAACTTAAGATTATATAAATAGCTATCTTCTCCATTATTTGGAGGTTGGGTATCTGAATGCCCTTCAATTCTAATCTCTTTAATATAATCTAAGTATTTGTCTGAATTAATAATACCCCAATACCTCGGGATGAAATCTTGTAGTACGTTTTCAAACTCAGAGGTCAATCTATATTGGTTGTTCTCGAATAGATTAGAACTTCCAGTTTTAAACCTAATAGTTCCATCAGGTCCAAGTTCAATGTTTTCATTTTCGATTTCTTTTTCAAACTCAGCTTGCAAAGAGTTATATATATCTTCTTCGATGAACTTATATTCAACTATTTGAACGATGTAATTGACCGCAATGAACATGAAAATTATCATCAAGGCAGTCATCATATCCGCAATGCTTATCCAATTTGAGTCGCTTTGACTTCTTCCAATCATTTCTCTTTAATTCTGTTTTCAATATTTTTGATATAAGACATAATTAGGTTATCGAAAGAAGCAAAGGTCGTTGCTAACCTCTTATTGAATTCTTCGCTTAGATTATTTAAGTCTTGAATTCTAAAATCTTGGATTGTAGCTAGGTGGTCTATTATTTGCCCTGATGCATTAGATGCTTTTGAGATCTCCGTTGTCCAATTTTCAATTTTATCTTCAGTTGTTTTTATTGAACTTGTTGTATCAGTCATTTTTTCTGCAAGAGTCGAGAAATTTTTTGTGACATTACCTAAATCCTCTGTCGAGCTTTGTATTTCCTGAAGGATAAGGGACAAATTACCATCCTCGCTAAATGCTTCGTTGAATTCGTCAACTATCTTTTTTAGCCTACCTGATTGTCCTGAAATCGCTTCAAGTGTCTTAACCCATTTTTCAGTATTTTGAGTAAATTCTTGATGCTTCGATATTAATGATTTATAGGATTCTGTAATTTGTTCAATATCTTTTTTGTATTCGATTTGCCAAGAGGTCAAATTATCAATCGCTTCTGTGAGTTTTTCAAAGTTTTGTTCAACCAATTGATTGATAAAACTCATGAAAACATCATTAAAGTTTTCAAGAACACCTTTTAGTGCTTTTACTATTGCCTCTTGATGTGTTGTAGATATTTCCCGTCTAAATGCAGTGATGTTGGTATTCAGATATCGTAATTCTTTTAGCTCATCACTATCAGGGGGCTTTACTGATCTAACACTGATCTGATATTTTATTCTTTTCGAAAAGAGTAGTGAAAGTAGAATACCAACAATAGAGGTAAATAATGCTGACTTTAAACCTTCCAACAAGGTTTTAATACTTTCTTTTATAACATTTGGATCCGTATCAAAATTTAGTAGCCCATATGTAATCCCTGTAAATGTTCCAAAAAGTCCAAGTGTAACAAACACATTAGGGATTGATTCGACTACATAATAATTCGAAATAGAATCTCGGACAGACTTAGAGCTAATTACCAAAAAGGAGTATACAAACCAAAGCCCAATTAATATCCATGGGAACATGGTAAATGAGAATTCTAAAATACTTGGATCTATTTGCATTTGTATAGTTATCTTTTTTAATTGTGTGGAACGGGAGTCCCGGCAATAACCCTATTTTCAGCCAATTCCGGGGCATTGTAAGGCCTTCTCCCGACTGATTATTTGTTCTCCTAATTTACGGAAAAACGAGATATCGCGCTGATTTTGGGCGCCATGTCGACCATACTAGGCACAAAAACACAAAAAAGAGGCTCCGAAGCTGTTCCTGCAGCTTTTTCAGCCCTAAAATCTGGGTGGCACGCAAAAGATTGTAAGCTATCGCTGCTAATCGATATTCACTTTTCACCTTTGTTTTCCCTTTTACCACCGAGTGGGTCATGCCCCATTGTCGTTTCCAGGTGCCAAAGATGTGCTCGATGATCTCCTGCCTGGTTCGATAAAAATCACGGTAGCGAGCTACCCGCCGATCGTTACGTTCAGTGTAGGCCTGGTGGATGGGGCGTTCGATGTAACGGCCGTTCGTGCTCGTGGTACATTGCGTTCGCAACGGACAACCGTCGCATTGCGGGGTGGTGTATCGCTTGACCCGGTAAGGTACTTTGGAGGTTTTGCGTTTGAAGGTCGAGGTATGTGTCAATTCAGAGCCAGCCGGACAGGTATACGTATCGGTGTCCTGATCATACACAAAGTCTTCCTTCCTAAAGCCTTCTTCCTTCTGCGGATAACCCCGTCGGGGAGCAACAAACGGACGAACTCCGCGCCGCTCGCATTTTGCCAACTGAGTCCCGTTGTGATATCCGGCATCGGCCAGTAGGTCGATCTTCTCCACGCCGCTGATTTCCTGCGCTCGCTCGCCGGCGATACCCAACTCATTCAGGTCGTTCACCCCGCCGGCAAAAACGTCTACTACCAGCTTATGCTTCGCATCCGCAACAGTCTGGATATTGTATCCGACCTCAACGATATTTCGGTGTTTGATTACTGCACGCGCATCCCCATCCGTAAGCGATACCTGCCCGTCTTCACTCTGATCCACCTGCTCCGACAAGGCTTCGTATTTTTCCCGGCGAGCTTCCTGCTCAGCAATCTTGGTCTGTAGTTCTTTTACCAGCTTTCTCTTTCGTCGCGAGGGATCTTCTTCGGCTTCTTCCAATTGGTCCAAATAGTCCCCGATGCGGCCATCGATATACTCCAAGTGCCGCCGGATCTTCTTCGCATTGAAGTTGTTCTTCAGACTGTTCTG
>JAGQWR010000076.1:0-324 GCA_020437105.1 Saprospiraceae bacterium | reverse complement strand
CACATTACTTCTACATTGATTGTACAAGCATTGGATAACTGATTGGCTGATCGAATCCCATGCCGATAGCCGTACAAAAGTAACTTGAATAAATCCGACGGATGGTAGGGAAGGTTGCCCTCTTTGTTTAATTTGGAATGGGTAAAACCTAACTCAGCTATTGGAAGCGCATCGACAAACAGATCGACAATGCGAGCCCAACTGTCGGAATCAACCATTCCTTCGAGACTGGTCATAAATACCTGGCCCCGGTCTTTACCTCGTTGATAATGCATGGAGAACAGCTTGATTGGTACATCTCAAAATACGAAATCAAGCCGGGTG
>JAGQWR010000075.1 GCA_020437105.1 Saprospiraceae bacterium | reverse complement strand
TATGATTTCCTCCGTCGCCTGCCACATCTGCATTTATCACAGTCGTTCCTGTTCCGCTATATGGATAACTGCCCTGGAGCGAGCCATCTATAAATAATTGAAAACCAGACGCTCCGCCTCCTACGTCGGTTACCGTGATTTCTACGCTGACATTATCCGAGGCATCACAGGGACCTGTCTCCTGAGCACTGACATTCAACTGGCAGGTCGATGCATTACAATCCGGAGTTATGATTGTGGTCGTACCGCTACAGGTGCCGTCATCTATATCTCTTACCGTGATTGTATGTGACAAACCATCGCCCGGTACCAGTACTACCGCATTTTCTGTCCCGCTGCCTGAATAAACAAAGATGCCCCCACTATTTCCGTCAACAAGTATCTCATAACCATTGAAGCCCCCTCCGGAGGAGCTAAAGCTAACCGACACACTTACCTGTCCGTTGGTACAATCTGCCTGTACCGTAATCGTCCCGGACATCCCGTTACCACCGGGATTGCCATGCGGAATACAATAATACGGATGTACTCCTGTTGATAACACCGGGGAAGTATAGGTTGCGCCCTGACCAAGCAGTCCGCTGTTCCAACTATCCGGACCACTTCCAGCATCAGAGGTGCTCGTGTGGTCGATTACTCCCGTCCACTGCCATTCCACTACATCACCCGAGGTAATTACAATATTGGCCGGGGTGAATACAAAGTCTTCCACAAATACTACATGTGTAGCGCCTGCTCCGGCTGCCGCCTGAACATTACTGATGATACAGGGGATCGTACAATTTGTGGTAGATAACATAACAGTAGCAGTACACTGGCTATCATCCTGATCAGTGACTACAATTGTATGATTTGCCCCATCTCCAGCTACCTGAATAGTAATCTCGGTTGTTCCGGAAGGGTTATACGGATAATTTCCATCAAAGACCCCATCTACCAAAACATTAAAACCATTTGGTCCAGGGTTAATCGCGTTAATGACCAGATCCACTGGCACCTCATCCAAGGCAGAACAAGGGCCATTCTCCTGTGCTGTTACTGACAGGCTACAAGCGGGTGCGGCACCACAATCCGGGGCAATAAAATCACGGTCAACAAAACAAGATGGTACTGCAACATCCTGAATTTCTATTACATGGAGTTGCCCATCGCCTGCCAGGCTGGCTGTAACCGATTGTGGGCCGGTTCCGGAATAATTGTGCGGACTTCCGGGCTGAATAGCACCATCAATCAACACATTATATCCGGCAGCATCTGCTATTGAAGTCGTAAAATTGATATTAAGGGTAAACTGACCGGACGCCGGGCAGTTAGCAATAATTGTACCGCTCATTCCCGTACCACCAGGGCCACCATGCGGGATACAATAAAATGGGTGTACACCCGGATTGGTAATCGTAACCGGGTATATGGCTCCAGTTCCAATTTCACCAGAATTCCAACTATCCGGACCGGAATTGGCATCGGAGGTAGAGGAATGTCCATCTCCAATCCATTGAAATTCTACTATATCCCCAACTACAATAGTTGTGTTTACGGGGCTAAAAAAATTATCTCCCACCTGGACCACCTTGGTGGTTCCTCCGGCGATACTGACCGACATACTGGAAAGAAAGCAGTTAGAACCACAATCCGGGACGGTAAAACTAATCGTTGAACTACAGGTTGTGATATCCGTAGAGTTAATTACAAGGGTATGGACAAGCCCATCTCCAGGAACATTTAGCGTAATATTAACGGGATTTGCGGCGTCAATTTCAAAAGGGCTTCCCACAACTAATAGCCCATCCAGAAGGATGTCAATATCTTTGGCGTTATCGTAGATATCGGTAATATTAAAGGTGACAGGAACTTCATCATTGGCATTGCAATTACCGACTGTATAGGTTATGTTGAACCCACAGGTTTCAATCCGAATTGTTATTTCTGCAGTACAACCACTTGCGGTAGTAATGACCAGAATAACATCGTATTTATCAGGAGTTGGAAAGGTATGCAGCGGATTTTGCTGGGAAGATCCGGTACCATCATCAAAATCCCAGTCCCAGCTCACTATCGGATCGCCAACAGTCGATGTGGAAAGATCGGTAAACTGAATGGTTAAACCTGTGGCATCAAAGGTGAAATTGGCTTCACAATTCTGAGCAGTACTATTTAATGCAACAATAAAAAGGGGAAGTACCAAAAGGGTACGAAGGGGATTGCCTAACATAATTGCCTAAATTGGGTTATCTATTAGCGGCAAATGTTGCGAAAAATCCGATCGTACTACATTTTTTATCCCTGAACAGGGATAATTTCGTTCTGAACCATCTTAGTGGGTACCAGTCAGCCATTTTTTAAATAAAGGCGAACGCTCCGTACTAACAATCAAATCACCTGAATAGGCAGGTTTTAATTTTAATTTTACACGGGACTTGGAGTAGGAATACATTTCCTGGATAGCCCGAAAATTGATAATAAACTGTCTGTTGATCCGAAAGAAGTCTTTAGTATCTACCAGCTCCTCCAACGAATCCAACGATTGATCCATTGGATATTTTTTTCCTTCAAAATCCACCAAAAAGGTAATCTTGTCACTGGTAAAAAAATAGGCAACATTATCCACCTGAACCACCCGAATTTGTTGCCCGAAACGGATTAAAAATCGGCGGGGTACCACATGTAATTCGCGGGCCAATGCTGCGTAATCCATACCAGGTGCCGGATTGAACTGTTTCATTCGCCGAAAGGCCTCTTGTAATTCCGGCTTTTTGACCGGTTTCAACAAATAATCGATGGCATTTACCTTAAAAGCTTTGATGGCATAATCATCATAGGCCGTTGAAAAAATCACCGGACATTTAACCTCCACCATTTGAAAAATCTCGAAACTTGAACCATCGGCCAAATGGATATCCAGAAACATTAAATCGGGATATACCGGACTTGTCTGCAACCAATTTACGGTAGATTCAATGCTATCCAGAATTGTTAAAACCTGTACATTGGGTTCTACCTCCTCTATTAGTTTTTCGAGCCTTTTGGCTGCGATGGGTTCGTCTTCAACAATCAGAATTTTCATAATTCAGTATTTAAAGGAGCATTCCCTGATTCGTTTAATATAGGAACCTTAACGGTAAACATATTCGCATCTGTTTCTATTAAAAGGGGCTTTCCAGACAATTTCAAATATTGCGTTTTCAAGGTATTCAGTCCAAAACCGGTAGATTTTTCCTGTCGGAATTTTGGTTGCAGGTTGTTCTGGACCACTATAAATTTACCTTCTCCAAAAATTCGAATTTTTAGAGGTCGCTGACTGGATATTACATTATGCTTTACAGCATTTTCGACCAACATTTGCAGGGTTAAGGGAGCCAGGAAAACCTTTGGGTAATCGATTTCAAAATCCATTTGAAGATTTTCTCCGTAGCGCATTTTTAACAGGAATAAGTAGTCCTCCACGAGTTTTAATTCCTCTTTTAGAGTGATTACTTCCTGCTCCCTATATTGCAATAAGCTTCTGTAAAAATCAGCGAGGGTCTCCACGTATTTGACAGCAGCAAGCTGATCGTCTTCGATAATGGCTATCAGTGTATTAAAGCTATTGAACAGAAAATGCGGGTTTATCTGACTTTTTAGCGCATTCAACTGACTTTGAATGCGGTCCTTTTGCAATTGATTGATCCGTTGTTTTCGTTTATCACGTTCCCGAATCCATAAATAGGCCAAAATTCCCGAAACCAATATTGAAATTAAAATAAACCACCACCTCAACCAAAAAGGAGGAAGAATGGTGAACTGATATTCAACGACAGGTTCATTATCAAAAACTTCGTTTTCGGTTGACATGACCATAAAGGAATAGCTGCCCGGTGGCAGACTCGAATAGGTCACTTCATGGTCCTTGGTATAAATCCAGTCTTCGTCAAAACCAAGCATCTTATACCTAAACCGAACTGCTCTGGGATCGGTGTACCACAAGCCTGAATAGGAGATGATAAATTGGTTTTGGGTATAGCTGAAAACATTTGTTTTTTCAAAGTCAACCAGCTCCAGCGAGACCGATACACACGTTATTTTAGACTTTGGGTGAATAACCAATTCTTCCTGCATTGGCGTGTAACGAACCAGCGTTTTAGAATTGGCAAACCAAATATCTCCGGCCTTGTTTTGGGCAAAAGCATTTAGGTTTGGATCAAAATTCAGGATGCCAATCTCTTCGCCATAATAAATGATATGGTGATCTATTGGATTAAGCAGGTCAATTCCAGACGCATGCATAATCAGGATATTCCCGTTTCGATCGGCAGTTAATCCGGTGATCGCCAAATCACGAAGTCCGGCTTTTCTATTAAGGAGATCAAACCCATTATTACCAAGGTGAAAAATACCCTCATTCGGGGTACTAAACCAAATACCACCTTCTTTATCTTCCGTTATGGAATATACATTTCGAATCGGCAGCGTATCCTTCCCGATAATTGCCTGATTGTAACATATAATTGCCCCATTTTCCAATAAGCAAAGGCCCTGGCCATCTGTAGCAAACCAGACTCTTTTTTTACTATCTACGAAGACCTGATAAATAAAATTAGTGCCCAGTCCGGAGTCGTGATCAAAATTGAAAATGGTTAATTTTTCCTGCCCAAACAAGTTGCGGCCATTGTCAATTTCCGAGACCCCGCCCAGGGTAGCTAACCAGGTTTTTTCACTTGTCCCGTCAATGGAAAGAATACTTCCATTAGCCAATCCATCTCCTTCAGTTATCAGCTTTCTGTCTTTTGAAACCGGATCAAAAAGAATCAGGCCATCCCCAAAGGTGCCTATCCAGATCACCCCATAGGTGTCTTCATACAGGCTAACTACATTCATGGGTGTTTTGGGAAAAACCGATTCAAATTTATTGGAGCTTTTGTTTAGCTTATACAGACCATCCTGGCAGCCCAGCCAGAGGCAATCGTTTCGATCAACCAGGATTGTTTGGGAGTTTTCCAGTTCTACATCCTGGTACTCAAATTGCCGATTGGCAGAAAGGATTCCATTCTGGCTGCTTAAAACCCAAACGTTTCCTTCTGCGTCTTTGAGGAGATCATAAATTTTTGACCGGCTTAATTCATCCGGTCCATTTATCTGTACCAGACGATTTTCATTAATCAGGTAGCGCCATAATCCGGCTCCATCTGTTCCTATCCAAAGTTCGTTTCCTTCAATTATGCAAAGTGATTGAATAACCCCATGGTCCCATTGGTCTATGGGCGTCCAGAAACTGTTTAATTGAATATCGTATTTGCAAAATCCGCCTTCATAGGTTCCCACCCAGATATTCCCCAGGGAATCCGGTTTTAGAGTGCGCACAATATCATCCGGTAATCCATCGGATTTTTGAATCAGTTGAACATCGAGGTTTTTTCCCTGTAACTGACAAATATCCACGCCGCCATCTGTCGCCAGCCAAATTCGTCCGGAAGCATCCAGGCATATATCGTAAATATCCAGACTAAACAGGCCCTCCGTTTTTCCGTAAACAGCCGTACTGTCTTCAACTATACGGATCAGACCTGCACCATAGGTAGCGATCCAGAGTGCACCGTTTTGGTCTTCTGTCATTCCCGATATGGCATATTGGATACTATCTGGAATGGGCAGGTCAAAAGCCTGAAATTTGCCTGTTTCCCGATAATACAGTTGACCGTTTGCCAACCCCACCCAAAGCTGTTTCTGTCGGGTTTCAAAAATGGTGGTTACCCCAGCAGTAACACTATCCATTTTTTCAAAATCAAATCCATCAAAGGAAAAAAGGCCTTGGCCGGCGCCGAAGTAGAGCTGTCGGTCAGCTCCCTGGTAAATAGTTTCAAAAATGCCTGGAAAATCAGGATCCTTTACACTGTAATCTCTGAAGAATGGTTTTTGACCTGCCAATGAAGATACACCAGACAGGAACAATAAACAGCCGATCAGTACACGCCACTTCATTCTTTTGGAAGAAATTCCAAATTCACCCAAACCTGAATTTCGCTTGAAATTTTCTGCTGTACAATTTTGGGAATTCCGATTCCATGTTCATCCAGTAATACCGAAAAAACACTTTGAGCGTTCATTTTTTGGCCATCGGAAATAACCCGCACTTTAATAATTCGTTCCTTGGAAACACCGTGGATATTGAGCTTACCTTTCGCCCGAACATCATATTCTCCAGGCTTACTTAAGTCCACCTGTTCGATAATCTGACCGACAAATGTACTGGCCGGAAACTTGTGGGTTTCGATATAGTTCTCAAAAAAATGTTCCTGCTGTAGCGGACTGTTAAACCCATTGAATGTTTGATTTTCGATACTGAATGCGAAAGTTCGGTCTGATAGTTTCAAAGCTCCTTTCACCATTTTGGTTTCCGCTTCAATGCGCTCCAGGGGAGCATCTGACAAGAAACGAGCACTCCCGGTATTAACCATCCAGATATCTCCGGTGAGTGCAGTTCCGTACAGGAAAAAGAACAAGTAAGAATAGATCAGGTAATTCATATTCAATAATGAAAACTCTAAAATAAGGCAACACTACCCTATTCGTATATAAAAACATGCCGAATAAGAAAAGTTGACCGCTAAACAGGAATAATCTAAACTTAAAACCAATTGATACCCAAATACCACCGGGAGTTGGGTATATTGTATGGTTAAAGTAATCGTTGACGAAAACCAGTTATTACCATACATGAAGCTATTAAAGTTTATCATAAGCGGCGGAATCACCTTTGGATTCATTTATTTGCTCAGTACCTATTCTGCCTTTGGCATTGCCCAACTTCCGGCATTCGGCAAATGGCTTGATCCTTTTGGCGGTTTTTGGAATAATTCCCGTTCGGAGCAACAAATTGCAAAAGAATCACTTCATTTCGCCGGACTAAGCAGTGCGGTGGAGGTCGTATATGACGAGCGCCTGGTGCCGCATGTTTTTGCCCAAAATGAGTCTGATGCCCTTTTCGTACAAGGCTATCTCGAAGCCAGGCACCGATTGTGGCAAATGGACTTAATGGCTCGTTCGGCAGCGGGTCGCCTATCCGAGGTACTCGGAGATAAAACCCTCGAAATAGACCGATTACAAAGACGAAAAGGACTTGCTTATGGCGCCGAAAAGGCGGTAACAGGCTGGGTAGAAACTGCCGGTGACCGTATGAATCCCTTTATGCGTTATGTGGATGGGGTAAATGCCTATATTGACCAGTTGGATGAACGGAATATGCCCATGGAGTTCAAATTACTGGGGTATAGGCCGGAAACCTGGACAGCCCTTCATTCTGCTCTCATAAGCAAGAGCATGGCACAAACCCTGTGCTCCAGGGAAACAGATCTGGAAACCACCAATGCCTTAAAGGAACTCGGTCCGCAAATTTTCAGCTTTTTGTTTCCGGAATACAATCCGAAACAAACGCCTATCATTCCGGAAGATAATATGGTGCTTCCGCTTGATTCAATGCTTGGTCCGGCCATCGGCTCCACAGGTACATCCCGGCACCGTCGTCCGGAGCCACTGGCAACAGAATTTTTGGGCAGTAATAACTGGGCAGTAGCCGGCAGCAAAACTGCCAGTGGCTATCCCATTCTCTGCAATGATCCGCACCTGAAACTGACCTTGCCTTCAATCTGGTTTGAAATCCAGTTGCATACCCCTGAATATAACGCTTATGGGGTTTCTGTGCCCGGTTTCCCGGGAATTATGATTGGTTTTAATGAGCACATTGCCTGGGGAGAAACCAACGGCTCAGAAGATGTTTTAGATTGGTATGAAATGGATTGGGTCGATGGATCGAATACCCAATACCACTTCGACAATGAAATCCGAACGGTAGAATATCGGGTAGAAGAGATTAAGATCCGGGGAGCAGAAACAGTTGTTGACAGCGTCCGCTATACGCACTTTGGGCCGATCGTTTATGAATCTGAAGATTCGGAGGAAGCAGATTTAGCCATGCGCTGGATCGCACTGGACAAACCAGACCGATTTGAACCTGCCACCTTCCTCGATTTGAACAAGGCTTCAAATTATGAGGAATATGTAGCTGCTTTGCAGAATTATATTAGTCCGGCTCAAAACTTTGTATTTGCCTGTGATGATGGAGATATCGGCATTTGGGTAAACGGGCGTTTCCCTATTAAAACACCCGGACAGGGCACAGCAGTAACCCTTGCAGATGAATCAAGTGACCTCTGGACAGATTATATTCCGCACGCAGAGCTCCCCCATGTCCGAAATCCTCAACAAGGTTTTGTCGGTTCCGCAAATCAACATCCAACGGATCCTGGTTACCCTTACTACTACAATGGAAATTTTGATGATTACCGCGGCCGGATTCTTAATAGAAAACTCAGCCAGATGGAGGAGATTACTGCAGAGGATATGCGTGCCCTTCAAAACTACAATTATAGCATTTTAGCAGAGGAGGCTTTACCCCTCCTGTTAGACCACCTGGACACCACTCAATTAACAACGGTTCAACTGGGTCTGGTAGAATTGCTCCGCAACTGGGAATACGAGTTCAAAAAAGATTCGAAGGCGGCCATACTTTTTGATAAATGGTGGTCGAGCTTTTACAAACGTACCTGGGATGAATTCTACAAACTGGATGAACAAATGTCTATCCGTTTTCCGGAAGATTGGCGCACGATAGATTTCCTGGCCAATTACCCTTTAATAGTATATTGGGACGATCAGGCTACGCCACAACGTGAAACCCCGGGCGATATAGTAACACTTGCTTTTTTGGAAATGTATGACAATCTCCATTTACAATTGGAAGAGGAAACTTTCAATTGGGGCATATATGCCCCCTTGCAGATTGAGCATTTAGCAAAAATTGAGGCGTTCTCGAGACCCGGACTGGCCACAGGCGGCTATTCCAGTGCCTTAAATGCCATCCGGGGTCCGTCGGGCACCGGTCCTTCCTGGCGGATGGTTGTGGAATTGGGTCCGGAAGTGAAGGCTTATGGCATCTACCCTGGAGGACAATCAGCAAATCCGGGAAGCCCTTATTACGACCAAATGATTGACGACTGGGTAGATGGCGCTTATTACGAGCTTCATTTTCTAAAGAGTCCGGATCAGACGGATCCGAATTATTGGTTGCACCAGGAATTTAAACCCAGATAGGGAAATTCGTTAAAAGACAAATGCATTAAGAAGATGAAATTCTTACTTCAGATTATACTAATTATTGGCTTAGGGTTCATATTACAGTTGTTTTTTCCCTTTTGGGTGATTTCGATTGTAGGATTTGCCAGTGCCCTGGGTTTCCGATATAGAAAGGCCCTGGCCCCATTTCTGGCTGCTTTTCTGGGAGGCCTGCTCCTCTGGGGAGGCATGGCGTATTATCAAAATTTGCCTAATGATGGGCAGTTGGCAGAACGTGTAAGTGCGCTTATGGGGTTTGGGGGTGTCTGGACCCTGATTATTCTTACAGGTGTGCTGGGCGGTTTGTTAGCAGCTTTGGGAAGCTTGAGCGGATACTTCCTGAGAGACCTGTTCCAAGGTCAAAAAAAGCCTTCGGCGTGATTTAGGGCGTTTTCGTCTAGAATCTTTGCCTTTCCTTCTACACAGCTGCATATTCGTAATAAATAATAAAATCATGTGCAGCAAACGAAGAGATAGAATGGATTCTAATGACCCTTATGAAAAAGCAAAAAGGTTGGTCCATAAGAAAAAAGGCTTTTACAAACACCTGACAGCCTTTGTATTTGTCAACATCTTTATTTTAGGATCCAATCTGCTGTCCGGGCATCTGTTGGAATCCATTCCAATGACCTTTTTCTGGGGAATTGGACTGGCCTTTCACTACATCAATGTCTTTGGCCCTGTCGGAAGCCGTTTTGACGGAAACTGGGAGGAGCGTGAAATTGAGAAAGAACTCAACAGAATGGGGTATTCTCAAAAATCAGGAGAGGTGTCAAAATCCGATATAGATGACCACCTTCAAGCCCGGGAACAAAAAACAGGTTACGATAAATCAGAACTGGTTTAATATGGCAAATAAGGATCCCTATGAAGATGCCCTTGCCCGTGTGAAACGGAAAAAGGAGTTCTATGGCAACTTTTTCTCCTGGATCTTCACCAGTCTTTTTCTTTTAGTATTGAATCTACTTACTTCTCCTGGCTTCCTCTGGGCGCTATTTCCTTTTGTCGGTTGGGGGATCGGGGTCGCTTTTCACGGATTTGATGTTTTTGGATATCCCGGTGTCGGACGAGACTGGGAAGAACGCGAAATCGAAAAGGAAATGCGCCGGTCGAATCGCAGAAAACTCCCTTCCGGAAAATCGGAAGGTGGCCTCGAATTACCTGAGCTTCAAAAAAGGGAAGATCGTCCTTATAATGAGGAGGATTTGGTTTAGGGTCTTCGCTGCGCGAAGCGTTTAAAACGTTTGAATCGTTTAACGCGTTTGAACCGTTAAATTCATTCAAAATTATAAATTCAGCATTCAAAATTCTTCCTACGGTTTAACCGTAGGATCGGTTTTTTCCCAATTCCAGAGGAGGCCGGCATTCAGGCGCCAGCTTTTGGCAATATTTCGTCCGCTGAGGATATAGGCACCGCCACCGAAAACGCCAAATTTACGTCCGATGGGAACATAAACCGTTCCTCCGGTTTTCACCCAACGCGAGCCTCCGCCCCCAAAAACCCTTACATCTGCGCTATTATCCAAGCTTTGGAAATAATCGATCCAGGCATCCACATACCAATGTGATGTGCCATACCCAGCCCGGAAGATCACCGGGATACCAAACTGTTGTTCCGGAAAAATACGGAAGTCAAAGCCGGTTTGAAAGTGGGCAAAAAAGCCCTGATTGCTTTCATACTGGGTTAAAAAACGGAAAATAAAAGAGTTGTTTCTGGCACCGATAGGCTGTGCAGTCGTAGTCGGATATTTGGATGCCGGAAATTGAAACCCAAGAATGGTGAGGGTTTTCAATCGGCCATTCACCAGCGTCTTTTGGCCGTTCTGATATTTTAGGGCTACCGTAGCATCCTGTAATGCGCTGTTCAGGCTATCATTGCGCATATATGGGAGCGACGCTACCAGGTTAAATTTGTCTGAAATACCCCAGGCCAGATAGGCCGACAGGCTGCGGGTAGTGAGATTGATATATTGCTCTTGCTCACCGAAAAAATAGGTTTCTGCCCGCTCATGCGAATAGGTAAATGCCAGCGTGCCATCCCCTTTGGCCTTCATAAAACCATCCGTCAGACCCTGCGAAAAACCGGTCTGCAAAATTGGTAATAGTCCGAATACAATAAACCATTTAGTTTTTATCATAGCTTTTTTTCGAAAAATAAGGCAAGTTCCGGAGATTAAGCGTCTGCGGAATTACATGTTTTCCGAAATTAGAATTTTACAGCACCAGCCATTTTAAATAGATTGCATGGGCATTCGCCTCCAGGCGAATGATATAAAGGCCTGCAACTCCCGGATTAGGGATGCTAAACTCAGGTCCCGACAGCAACCCCGAGGATACCAGTTTTCCGGAAATCGCGTACACATTGACCTGTACACTTGTTATTACCTGATCCCCGGAATAAAAAAGCCGGGCAGGCGTAATTAAATTGCCGGGGTTCGGACTTAAACCCCAATATGAAGTTTGTACTGGGTCAGTTATAGCATTGAAAAGGGGAACTTCCACCGCTTCGATAATCGTACAACCAAAGGAATCTGTAATGGTGACCAAGTATATTCCCGCAGCTAGCTCTTCCTGTAAAGCACCGCTTTCCCCGTTAGACCATTCAAAGGAATAAGGTGCTATACCACCTGAAGCCATCGCAAAAACACTTCCTGTACCATTTCCATTATCCGGTTCGACAATAAAGGTTGGATCGTCTAATTCGATATAATCCAGGGTAATGATGTATATACTATCGCAGCCCTGGCTGGAGATATAAGGTATGGTGTACACACCAGGCTCCGGGAAGAGCTCCCCGAAGTATTCAAAGACCAAATCTGCACACAGCGTGGTATCAATGATAAATTCATAACCTGGAGCAAAACTCAGGTTTAGCTGAATAATACTGTCACATCCGTTTTCGGAGCTAAGTGTATCGGTATAAATGCCAGATTCCGTGTAAATCGTATCGCCTATCATAACACCGCCATACCCTTCACAAAGACTGAGCACCAATTCCTGGGTGCTGCTTTGATAGACCACCAATTGGGTTTCAACAATACTATCACAGCTGTTTATACCTGAAAAGACATCCTGGTAAATGCCCGTCTCCGTATAAACCTGATTCCCGACCTGGACGCTATCTCCTGTACAAATTTCAAAAAACTGAAAGGTATATTGTGGCAAATCCCATACGACAATTGCAGTAAAGATTGTATCACAGGCCCCTATTCCAGGCAAGATCAGCTCGTAAATGCCTTCACTTAAAATTAAACTATCCCCTATCAGCAGGCTGTCGCCCAGGCAAAAATGGAAGGTGGAATCCAACTGGATAATAGATTGAAGGGAAATGTCGTAATAAAGGATGCTATCACAATTTGCTACACTTTGCAGGGTATCTGCCGGATAAATTCCGGGCTGAGAAACCCAGTTAGATCCGACCAGTATAGAATCGCCGAAACACAAATCCATTAAAAGTGTGTCTGATTGCGCTGGCCAGAGCTCCAGGTTAATTTCATAAATACTGTCACATCCGGATACTGTCTGGAATTGCTCAATATATTGTCCGATATCCGAGTACACATTCCCGGAAGGGCTTAGATAAAAATCACCTGAACAAATAGTAGTGTCGAGTACAAAGAAATATGTCGGGTTTTCGACTATACTAATCTCCAGAATGGTATCACAATCGATCGTACTGAAGAGTGTATCCAGGTAGATGCCCGGGCTGCCATACAGGTTTCCATTATAGGTAATAGATTGCCCCGGACAAACATTCAACTGAATGTCTTGTTGCTGGTACTCTCCAAAAGTCAGGTTCAAAAAATTAATGCCCTGACAGCCTCCCACGTCGATGGTATCCGTATAATCACCGCTTTGGGTTAAATACGTGCCTCCGAAAAGCAGGGAATCGCCGGGACAAAGAAAAACGGTGTCGTATTGTAGCACCGGAGCTAAAAAGCTCAAGTCAAGCTGTATTAATTTATTGCAACTGGGAGCGCTTCCAAACAAGGTGTCAAAATAGATCCCTCCCTCGGTGAGGAATTGCCCGTTAAACTCAACTGAATCTCCCTGACAAAGTTCCATTTCCAAATTAACCGAATCTGCTTGAATGACCGTCAAATTAAAGTTGAATATCGTGTCGCAGCTTGTAACATTGAAGCTTGTATCCGGGTAAATCCCATCCGTGCAATAAGCAGAATTGTTGAGTTCCAGGCAATCCGGCCAACAGAGCACCGTATCAACGGTTATGGCTATCGAGCCGTGATCCTCAATATAGAGGATAAGCGAATCGCAGGTACAGGAATAATCATATGAAAGGATTAATGATTCTACTGGCTCAGTAAGTAAATCCGAGAACACCTCCACTTCAAGCAACAGCGTGTCAACCCCTGCCGGGAAAGTCAGGCTATCCGGGAGAAATTGATAATCAAGGCCTTCTGTGGCGGTACTGGTACTATTAGGTTCCAGATAAAATACCAGGGAGTCATTCAGGTTACTATTGACCCGAATAAATTGAAAAAAGGCTTGCTGGCAATTTTCAAAAACCGTATCCGTTCCGGATTCAGGCACGATCACTTCAGAATAAATCAGGTCATCAGAGGCAGGACTGTCCACCAGTTGCCGGATAAAAACACCTGAATCCAATGTGGCATCTCCTGTATCGGCAATAGCCAGCTTTACATGATAGGATTCACAGGGAATCAATTGAATCTCTGCCAGTAAGGGAAGGGTAAATCCATCAAAAGAAATATCAGACAATCCCGGATCGGTGCCATATTCTGACCCGGCACAATCCGGGTCAAAAAGCATAATGGCATTGCTGACATAATCATTAAACTCCAGCTGGTGATTGATGTAGTTGACAGAAATTGGGTTTTGATTTTCCGGGGTCAGCGCCAGGTTAACTGCGCCATTCGTAAAAGGGCCATTAATGCCTGGGCCAGAAATAAAGAGGCCAAACATATCTTCAAAAATGGAAAAGATGTATTCACAATATTCTTCGCTGGCAAAAACAAATTCGAAGGATAAATGATCGGCATGTGGTATGATGTCAAACTCCAGCACCTGTACATCAAATGTGGCGGAAGTACTTGCCAATACGGCCAAATCAGGATCAAAAATGCCTCCTATGACTGTACTGGTCCCTTCCATCACGTTCGGACCGGCAGCCGATGACGCAATTCCGGTGCTCATTAAGAAACCACTTTCTATACCAAGGGCTGGTTCGCCTCCAAAAAAACCGCCCAGCGAGGCTGAAGATCCCGCAAAGGAAATATTTGATACTTCAGCACAATTTCCACTTAGCAGGTAATTTTCAACCAGAAAAATCGGGTCATTGATTTCTATAATAATGGGTGAAACCAGGTTGGAGGACATAATTTCCTGAGCGCAATCCATACATTGGATGCTGACCCATTTCATATTGGAATTAAATGGATTCTCTACCGTAAAATATGCACAGGTGGTCCCACTGATTGTTCCCGTTGATGATTGATTCGCTTCTTGAAACACATAGCCAAGTGTCTGTCCATTTTGCCCGTCAGCTAGTTGTACCACATATTCATGCGCCGGTGAGAGATCGCATATTTGGAAAGAACTTGTTTCTCCATCCAGCAAAAAACGTTGCGTTTCAAACTCCAAATTAAAAACGGCCGGGCCATTTGAAGTCTGAAAAATACCTGGGTCTGAAACAAATAAGCTTAAAAACAGGGAAAGATGCAGCATAGGATAAGTTGGTTTCTTATCCGTAAGAGCTAATCAGAATGAAAAATGCTGCTTTGGTTCTGTGGTTCTGTGGTTCTGTGGTTCTGTGGTTCTGTGATCC
>JAGQWR010000074.1:292-50466 GCA_020437105.1 Saprospiraceae bacterium | reverse complement strand
CTTGCCCTTCCTCGACTTTGAATTGTTGACCGGCTATGTCTACGATTGCGAACATACCTAGAGGTTGTTTTAGTGAAAAAATTTAGGCCGCAAATATAGTTGTATTTGCTTAAACTACAAAGCCTTATTTCAAAGGCTTTGTAGAAAAAAAGGCTGCTTTGCTGTAGAACGAGCCTTATATATCCTCTCAACGACTAAATCAGGTCCCGCAGAATAAACCGCACTTTCATTTTTTCCTCCTTTCGGCGAATAGTCACTCGAATAGTTTTGCCGCTTTTTCGGCTTAATTTGCGGGTAATACCGCTCAGGCCGAGGTATTTTGCCCGTAAGCCATTGAGAAAGAGGATTTCGTCGCCTGGTAATATGCCCGCTTCTCCGGCAGGGGAATGGTATAAAATGCTTGAAACCGTAAAAGTACCCAATCTGTTTCCGGATGCAATGACGCCCATGCCACTGCGGTCGTAGTTAAAGGCTTCATCAAAGTATTTATTGGGACGTAAATACATCTCAGAACGGAAATAGTCTATGATGACCGTAAATCTACCCAGGAGGAGATTGCCGATGATCCCGTTTCGGTTGTTCAGTGCGGAGGTATCCATTTCAGGATTTAGATCCTGATAATTAGTGACTACGCCATTAAGTGCGTAGGGACCCAGTGTGACCGATTCAGACCTGCCCACATAACCTTCCAGGTAGCCACCTAGTCCTTTGCCGATATTCCCGGAAATGACACCTTCCGGTGGATTGATCTCCGGATTGGTGCCGTTGTGTAGAATGAGGGTGAGGCCGGCACCAGTATCAACGAGTAGTTTTAAGCCCACCAAATTGGTGTCAGGGAATGCAATTTGGGCGTTCAGGTAGGCTTTGTTTTTAAAAATTTCAATAGGTATTTTAGTAAAGCCCCTGGGCGGACTAAAATCTATCGGACGGGTTAAGGTGAGTATCTTTCGCTGATAGTCGATCCGAACTACAAAATGGCGAAAGATATTGGAGCCGATAATACCATGGATATTAATGCCTGTGTATTCTTCAAAGCGGAAATAGTCTTCATCCATTACCACCATGCTCTGGCTGGGTAAGGCCAGATTGCCAATTTGCAGGTGATTATTACGAATCAGGTAGGCCTTGAGGTCCTGGCTCATATCTGAGCCGATTATTCGAAACTCTCGTTCAAATGGAATTCCCAGGAGATCTGCATATTCCCGCTTGGTCAAAATGGTATGTTCGGCACCGGTATCCAGAATAAAACGGAGCGGGAAGATGTAATTGAATGTGACTTCAAGTACGATAAACCCATTGATGTATTCAAAGGGAATATCAATCCTGGTAAAGGGACGGCCAGAATCTCCAATGAATTGAGCAGTGGAAATTGAGGCCAGAAAAAGCAGGAAAAAAGTCAGGCGAATTTTTTGTTTCATCAGTACCTACAATATAAGAGATTATTCCCTGGAAGGAAATAATGTAAGGTGTAGAAACAGATTTATGGGGTAAAAAGTAATGCCACAATTGGAACAGAAAGATGTTAAATAGACAGGAAGAGGTAATAAAGTGTAAAGACGCAAAATCTATAGGCAACGCCAACCAAAGTAAAAGCGTTTTATTACTGCAGGGAATCCAGTATTCGATATTTAATTTGGTGGATCATTCGAATATAAAAAAATAAACAAGTGGTTTTTGGTTTTTTGAAACTTATTTTGGACTTTTACAGATAGCTTAGTGTGTTTTGGACACCAAATACAGGTCCCAAGAATCGTATCCAACTTAAATTTTTTGTGGATTACAGTATTGTAATCCTTGATGATATCAGCCCCAACCAACCCAAAGAATAAGCGACTTTCATGCCAATAGCTCAAAATTGGTTTGTTAGCCTTAGCGGCTTTTCTATTTATTATAACTAAACCTTGGTACTGTATGAAACTTAAATTCGACTATGTCTCCAAGTGCCTGTTAATGAGCCTCTTTTTTGTAGGTCTTAGCAGCTTGGCGTTTGGTCAGCGTACTATCTCCGGTACAGTAACGGACGCCGAAAATGGCGAAACGTTAATCGGTGCTAGTGTACTCGTTCGTGGAACTTCCACAGGAACGATCACTGACATTGATGGATCTTACCGGTTGACTGTGCCTGACGGCAACAACGAAGTGGAATTCTCTTACACGGGATACACTTCACAAAGCGTAACACTAGGTGCAACAAATGTTATTGACATTGCACTTTCTCCGGGAACCTTACTTGATGAGGTTGTCGTAGTAGGTTACGGAACACAAAAAGCGAAAGAAGTAACGAGTGCTATTGCCAGCCTCGATACCGACGACTTTAACGTCGGTAACGTGAATGACCCAACCCAGTTGGTTCAGGGCAAGGTAGCAGGACTTTCTATCGTAAAGGCTGGTAGTGACCCGAATGGTGCGACTACTATCCGTTTACGTGGCCTTTCTACATTGGGAGCAAATACTTCTCCACTTATCGTAATTGACGGTGTTATTGGTGCGTCTCTGGAAACAGTAGATCCTAATGACATTGCCTCTATTGATGTATTGAAAGATGGTTCTGCGGCTGCGATCTATGGAACGCGTGCTTCTTCAGGGGTAATCATTATTACCACTAAAAAAGGAACAGCTGGTGCGCCGCGCGTAGAATACAATGGTTATGTTTCTTCTGAATCAATTTCACGTAGTGTAGCCGTTGCAACTCCAGAAGAATTTGCAAAGTACCGTCCGGGTTCAGACCGGGGCTCATCTACCAATTGGCTGGATGAAGTGACTCGTAATGGCATCTCTCATGCACATAACCTGTCTATCTCCGGTGGAACAGGGTCAACCACTTACCGGGCTTCCGTAAACTACCGGGATATTAACGGTATCGGAACCTACAGTGGCTTTGAGCAGCTTAATGGTCGTTTGGGTGTCACCCAAAAAGCATTAAACGATCGCCTGACACTTTCCATTGATGCAACAGCTACTAACCGGGATGCAAGCTATAGCCTGAATGAGGCTTTCCGTTATGCTTCTACTTACAATCCAACCGCTCCAACAACTATTGAAAGCGAATTGGATCCATTGTATGACGTGTATGGCGGTTATTACCAGGAGTTGAACTTTGATTATTTCAACCCATTGGCTATTGTAGAACAGTCAACTAATCAAGGGAATCTTCGTGATTACCTCATCAGTGGCCGCGCTACCTATGAGTTGATGGATGGACTGAGTGCAAGTGTATTCTATTCTTCCCTCCGGGAGAATGATGCATTTGGCGAATACTACCTGAAAGATGCTTATTTCCGGGGTACAAACCGGAATGGTATTGCAAAACGTGTTGACCAGATCAAAGACAATCAATTGTTTGAACTTACAGGCAATTATGATGTTGACTTTGGCAATAATAGTCTAAGCTTCCTGGCAGGTTATTCTTATCAGGATTTCAACTTCTCAGAACTGTTTGTTGAAGCAGGTAACTTTATCTCTGATGATCTTACTTTCAACCGTTTTGATGCAGCCCAGGATTTTGCCGATGCGCGTGCAACGGTAAGAAGCTCTCGGAATTCTTATAAAGTAATTGCATTCTTCGGTCGGGTTAACCTGAATCTGGATGATACTTATTTCCTGAGTGCATCAGTTCGTCAGGAAGGATCCTCCCGCTTTGGTGAAAACAACAAATGGCAATTGTTCCCTGGTGTTTCTGCCGGTGTTACATTGAGCAACTTGTTTGACGTAAATGGAATCGATAACCTGAAACTTCGTGTCGGTTATGGTGAAACCGGTAACCTTCCAAATGAAAGTTACCTGTCTTTCCTACGTTTCGAGCCGCAGGGATCGTTCTTCTATAATGGTGGGTTTGTACCTGCTTATGCTCCTACACGTAATGCTAATCCTGATCTTCGTTGGGAAACCAAAGGTGAATTTGACATAGGATTGGACTTCGCATTGGGAGATTACTTAGTAACTGGTTCCTTTGATTACTATAATCGTCGGACCCGTGATCTGCTCTATGAAGTAGTTGTACCTGTTCCACCAAATCTTGCTCCTACAACCTGGGCAAACCTGGAAGACGTTGTTCTTCTTAACCAGGGTTTTGAAGCTACTGTTGGCTTGAACATTGGTGATGAAGGCGGTTCGTTCTTCTGGCACCCATCATTAGTATTCTCTACGTATAATACTATTTTGGATACACTGGATGTAACAGATCCGACTTATGCATTCTTCTCTTCCGGAAATTCATTCAAAGATCCATTGACATCCCCGGGTGCTCCTGGTTTGAACAATAACCCTACTGTTGCTGTTTTTGCAGGACAGGAGTTGGGCCAACTTTGGGGTCCGCAATTTGTGGAAGTTGGAGATGATGGCGAGTTTGTTTTCGCTGACCTGAATGGTGACGGTACGCTTGATGCAAATAATGATGGTGTAGTGGACGAAGAAGACAAACAGGTTATCGGTAACGGTCTTCCTGATTTCTCTCTTGGTTTTGCCAACTCATTCTCTTTTGGAAACCTGGATGTGAGTTTCTTCCTACGCGGGGACTTTGGCCATGACTTGGCTAACTTCTACCGGACATTCTATGAGCCACTTGGTTCACGGAGTATTGACAACCTGGTTATCACAGAGTATTTCGATGAGAACCTGACTGCTACGCCTCAATTTAGCAGCTACTATGTGGAAGATGCATCGTATGTAGTTTTGGATAATGCTTCCATCAGCTACACCTTCGATCTCCCGGAAACAAGTAACATCCGAAACTTCCGGGTTTACGTGAGTGGTCAGAACCTGTTTTGGATTACCAATTATACTGGTGTAGATCCAACTCCTCGGTATGCTGATCCGGGTAGCGCAGATAATGGAGGGCGTCCAAGCCGCGAATTCAATGCTTCGCCTTTGGCTCCAGGCTTGGATCGTCGGACAACCTATTTTAACAGCCGGACTATTTTGTTTGGTATTAACGTAGGTTTCTAAAAAACTCTAATTAAATAAATTGATAACTATGTTTAAAAAATCTATGCTTGCAGGAAAAGGGCTTATTGTAGCCATGCTCCTGTTGGGCTTTAACCAATCCTGTACCAATCTGGATGAAGAGATTTTTAGCGATTTGACATCGGAAAACTTTCCGACAACCGAAGAGCAATTTATCTCTGCCCTTGGTGCAACATACACGAGTCTTTACGGCTTGTTGAATCACAACTCGATCTTTTCACTTCAGGAAGTTTCTTCTGATGAGATGATGATCCCACACCGGGGTGCTGACTGGTTTGATGGTGGCCAATGGCTACGTGTACACCAGCACTCTTTTAATGATGCAGAGGAATCTGTTAACAATGGCTGGAACTACCTGTATGGAGGTGTAAATAACTGTAATCGGGTTATTGCACTTTTTGAAACACTGGTAGAAGATGGCAAAGTTGCTGAAGAAGATGCGACTGCATTTATCGGTGAGGTGAAAGTGCTTCGTGCATTATTCTACTACTGGTTGTTGGATGCTTATGGCAATGTGCCAATCGTAACCAGTTTCGACGAATCAGAACCAAATCCTCCGACTAAAAGTCGCCAGGAAGTGTATGATTTTGTAGAAAGTGAATTGGCTGCTAACGTGCCAAATCTTTCTAAAGCAAATGACGTATCCACCTATGCTCGTATGAACTACTGGTCTGGAAAAATGCTTCAGGCTAAACTCTATATCAATGCTGAAGTTTATATTGGCAAAGATGAGTACGCAAAAGCATTAGAGGCATGTGAAGAAATCATTGATTCCGGTTTGTATAACCTGGAAGCTGATTATTTCGCCAACTTCAATGCAGATAACAGCGGTTCTGCCGAGAATATCTTTACTATTCCTTACGACGAAGCACAGGCTCAGGGTTTCAACCTGGCTCAAATGACCCTGCACTACGCCAACCAGAATACGTTCAGCCTGGCTGAGCAACCATGGAATGGTTACTGTTCACTTCAGGAATTCTATAACTCTTACGATGACACAGATGTTCGTAAAGGGGAATACGGAAACCAGAAAGTTCGCGGAAACTTCCTTGCTGGTCCTCAATACAATGCAGGTGGCACAGTAGCTGCTATCGACGCAGGTGTTGAAGGTTGGATTCAAGACCCAAACTCAGGTGTTTGGAGCCCGGATCCAAATGCCACTATTCAGGATCCTGACGGACCAGACCTCGTATTCACTCCTGAAATAAATGAGATCGAGCCTAACTGTCTGCGTCAGGCAGGTGTACGGGTTGGTAAGTTTGAATATGAAAATGGTGCAACCGCCAACCTCAATAATGACTTCCCGATCTTCCGTTATGCGGATGTATTGTTGATGGCGGCTGAGTGCCTCCACCGCATGGGAATGTCTGGTGATGGTTTGATGTATGCCAACATGGTTCGTAGCCGTGCCGGTCAACCAGACTTTGGTGCATTGACCG
This sequence comes from Saprospiraceae bacterium, assembly GCA_020437105.1. Classification (GTDB taxonomy): domain Bacteria; phylum Bacteroidota; class Bacteroidia; order Chitinophagales; family Saprospiraceae; genus JAAEZH01. The sequence goes on along the minus strand of JAGQWR010000074.1, from coordinate 44,065 downwards.
ACGATGATCTGCTTGCAGAACGTGGTCGCGAAATGTTCTACGAAGGATGGCGTCGCCAGGATTTGATTCGTTTTGGAGCATTCGGTGATGCATGGGATTTCAAAGCTCCTTCAGAGCCTTGTAAAACCCTTTTCCCGATTCCAATCAATCAGATTAACGCGAATCCAAATCTGGATCAAAATGATTGTTACTAATTTGTGATACAATGAGCAAATGGTGCCCCCAGGGGCACCATTTTGCAATATTGATCATGTACAATTATGATCATACCAAGTAACTTTTAGAAAGCAAGTGATCTCGATTACTTGCTTTCTTTTTATATCCCTGCGCCTAAATCCTCTTACATTTGCCTTAACCAGTTCTGTTTCTGCATGTAAATCCAGGAAACATATGAATTTCCAAAACCGACTCCTTTTTGTTTTATGTCTCTCTTCTTATCTGGCTTGTACGAATCAAGCAGAAGGACCTTCCTCAGTTCAATCGGGTGAAACCCTTTTTACCACTATGCCAGCCTCCTATACGGGGGTAAACTTTGCCAATACTCTTAGCTATACTGAAGATTTTAATCCCTATACCTACCGCAATTTTTACAATGGGGGCGGAGTAGGACTGGGGGATATTAATAACGACGGACTCATCGATATTTTCCTCTGTGGAAACCAGGTTGACAATAAGCTTTATCTCAATAAAGGCAATTTTAAATTTGAAGATATTACCCGTCAGGCAGGAGTCGCCTGCTCCGGTGTTTGGACATCCGGCGTAAGCCTGGCAGATGTAAATAGTGATGGCTGGCTCGATATTTACGTCTGTAAATCCGGGGCCCCCGAAGGTGATCGCCGCTACAACGAGCTGTTTATCAACCAGGGCGATGGCACTTTCGTGGAAAAGGCACGCGAATTTGGGATCGCAGATCTTGGCCTTTCGGCCCACGCCGCATTTTTCGACTATGACCGGGATGGCGACCTGGATTGTTACCTCCTCAATAACTCTATGCGGCCGGTTGGTGGATTTGACCTGCGGCCCGGACTGCGCGAACGCCGGGACCTGGAAGGAGGAAACAAGCTTTACCGCAATGATTTACAAAGCGATGGCACCATACAATTTGTTGATGTGAGCGAAGAAACGGGCATCTATGGTTCGGCTATCGGCTTTGGTTTGGGCGTAACTATTGGCGACGTTAACCGCGACGGCTGGTTGGATATTTATGTGTCTAATGACTATTTCGAACGCGATTACCTCTACCTCAACCAAACCGATGGCACCTTTAAGGAAGTACTCACCGATTGTATCGGCGAAATAAGCCTGAGCTCTATGGGCGCAGATATGGCCGATATAAACAATGACGGTCGTCCGGAAATCTTTGTGACAGACATGCTTCCGGAAGGAAATGCCCGAATGAAAACAAAAACCAAATTCGATAATTGGGATAAATATGCCCTGATGGTTAAGACCGGGTATCATCGGCAATTTACCCGGAATGTGTTTCAGTATAATCGAGGCATCCAGCCAGAAAATGGCCTGCCCATTTTTAGCGAACTCGGCAGACTCAGCGGGGTAGAATCAACTGATTGGAGCTGGGGTGCGCTCATCGCAGACCTGGACCTCGATGGCAGGAAAGATATTTTTGTAGCCAACGGCATTGTGAAAGACCTGACAGATCAGGACTATATTAACTTCTATAGCGACCCGAATACCATTCGGCAAATTATCGATACCAAAGGGGCTGTCATAGAGGAAATGATTGATGCCATTCCGTCAGAACCCCTGGCAAATTATGCTTTTCAGAACCAGGGCGGACTCCTGTTTACTAATGAGGCCGCAGCCTGGGGTTTAGATAAACCCGGGTTTTCAAATGGCTCAGCATACGGCGACCTGGATAACGACGGCGATCTGGATCTGGTGCTAAATAACGCCAATGACCTGGCCTGGATCTATCGCAATGAAGCCCGTGAAAAATTCCCGGAAAGACATTTCTTAAGTGTGACCCTCAAAGGAAAATCACCCAACCTGTTTGCCATGGGCAGCCAGGTAGAACTCTATGCCGGTGATCAAATATATTATCAGGAACTAACCCCCATGCGCGGGTTCCAATCTACTGTTGATAATCGCCTGCACTTTGGTTTGGGTACCCTGACAAAACTCGACAGCCTGTTCATCTTATGGCCTAACGGGGATCAGACAAGCATGCAGGATATTCCGGTAGATCAAATGCTTGTCATCCAGCAACCCGATGGTATATCCGGGCACCCGATGGATAAAACAGAAACGCCAATTTTCAGCCTGCTTGAAGAAGCCGGGATGTATCGACATAAGGAAAATGAGTTTACCGATTTCGATCGCGATCACCTCTTGTATTATATGCTTTCCACCGAAGGGCCGAAACTGGCAGCAGCAGACGTAAACAAAGACGGTCTCCTGGACTATTATGTCGGAGGATCAAAGGGATATCCCGGAGTCCTATTTACCCAAACCCCCGATGGAAAATTCCGCGAAAGCGCACAAGCTTTATTCACAGAGGATGCCGGATCGGAAGATGCAGAAGCTGTTTTCTTCGACGCCGACGGAGATGGAGATTCGGATCTGTATGTGTGCAGTGGCGGAAACGAATTTTCCTCCAGCTCCAGAGCTTTACTGGATCGACTCTATATTAATAATGGCCAGGGGGTATTTAGTAAGAGTGAAACATTACCATTTAGCCGCCCTTCTGTTTCTTCCTGTGTTCGACCGGTCGATTTCGACAATGACGGCGATATGGATCTTTTTGTGGGCACCCGTTTAATGCCATTTTTATATGGGATACCGGTTAGTGGCTTTTTATTCCAAAATACCGACGGGCATTTTACGGATGTAAGCGCAAGCCTTGCTCCGGAACTCGAAAATCTGGGTATGATCACCGATGCAGCCTGGCTGGACGTTAATGGAGATAAGCGCCTCGATTTAGTTGTTGTGGGAGATTGGATGGGGGTGACCATCTTTTTGAATAAGGATGGGCAATTTACAAAGACAGCGGTTGCGGGTTTAGAACACTCTAACGGCTTTTGGCATTGTGTAGAAGCAGCCGATCTGGATCAGGATGGAGACTTAGACCTGGTTTTGGGAAATCAGGGTTGGAATAGCCGGATAAAAGCCAGTACGGATCAACCGGCAAGCATGTTTATCAATGATTTTGATCAGAATGGGACGGCCGAGCAGATTCTGTCTGCTTTTAACGGGGCAAATTCCTATCCCTTAGTCTTGCGCCATGATTTGATCATGCAGCTCCCTTCACTAAAGAAAAAGTATTTAAAATACGAGCAATATAAAGATGAGCAGGTAGAGGATATTTTTAGTCCGCAACAGTTGGAGCACGCAGTTTACCTGGAAGCACAGCAAATGGCTTCCTGCGTTGCCCTGAATGATGGCCAGGGTAATTTTGCGCTGACCCCCCTGCCGTTAGAAGCCCAGTTTGCACCCGTCTATGCTATTTTGATCCAGGATTTTAATGAAGATTCTAAATTGGATTTGCTGCTCGGAGGAAATTTTTACGGGGCTAAACCGGAAATTGGTATGCATGATGCTTCTTTCGGACAGCTGTTAATCGGCAATGGAAAAGGACAATTTGAGCCACTGGAACCACATACTTCCGGACTCTATATTAAAGGCGAAATTCGCGATTTTCTACCTTTGGGAAACAAGCGGGTTCTGGTGGCCAGGAATAATGATTTTCTCCAATTATGGGAGTATTAGGCAGGAAATATAAGCAGCATAAAAAACCGAAACAACATTCAATAATTGTGTACTGGAACGGAGAATTAAATAAGCATAAAATGGTAAAGCAGGTTTTAATGGTATTGGTGCTACTGGCTGTTGGATGTAGCACACCCCCCCTGAGTTATGAAGAACTAGTGGAAAGAGAGCTTGCAAGCGGCGAGATCAATACCGAATTATTTTTGGGAATCGACTTTGGGATGAGTTCCAAGGATTTTTATGCCCATTGCTGGGAATTAAACAAAGAGGAGACTATTCGGCAAGGACCCGGTAACCTCTCCGTACAGTATGAACCAGAGGAGTTGGACTATCCGGGGACCATTAATTTTTACCCGGAATTTTACCAGGATCGGATCGTCGTTATGCCTATGATCTTTGAATACAAATCCTGGGCACCCTGGAATAAGGACTTGTTTTCAGACAAACTGGTGATCGATGTAAAAGACATGTTTGAGTCCTGGTATGGAAAAGGATTTATCGTACACGATGACCCGGAACTTGGGAAAGTATTGGTAAAAGTAGATGGAAACCGACAGGTAATGATTCACATAAAAGACGATCGCCTCGTAGAGGCATGGATTTCAGACCTCCGAACTCAGGAAGAACTGAAAGCCGCTCAGGAATCAACCAGCAGCCTGTAACCTTAATTCGAAGAAATGAAAAATTGGATTATTATCCCCCTCTTGTTGTTGCTTTCCGCAAATGCCTGCAAGCAGGAACAGCAATCTATCACTGGAAACCAAGGGCAATTGTTTACCACAATGTCTGCAGATTATACCGGTGTTGACTTTGCAAACCAACTGGACTTTAACGCCGATTTTAATATTTATAAATACCGTAACTTCTATAATGGTGGTGGTGTTGCAATCGGCGATATCAACAATGATGGCCTGCCCGATCTTTATTTTACGGCCAATTTTCTGTCTAATCGGCTATACCTCAACAAGGGCGATTTTCATTTTGAGGATATCACCAAGCAGGCCAAAGTTGGCGGAGAAAGAGCCTGGTCAACCGGTGTGTCCATGGCAGATGTCAATGGAGATGGATGGCTGGATATTTACGTGTGTAATTCAGGAGATATTGAAGGGGATAACAAACAGAACGAACTCTTTATCAATCAAAAAGACAACACCTTTTTGGAGCAGGGAGCCGATTACGGATTGGCAGATCAGGGATATTCTACCCATGCCGCCTTTTTTGATTACGACCGCGATGGCGACCTCGACTGTTATCTCCTGAATAATTCCTACCAGGCCATAGGAAGCTTTAATCTTCGGAAAGCAGCCCGCCCTGAACGCGACCCGGTAGGAGGTGATAAACTGTTCCGAAATGATGGCAATACCTTTACAGATGTCAGCGAAGAAGCTGGCATTTATGGCAGTGTGATCGGATTTGGATTAGGTGTAACAGTTGGCGACCTTAATCGGGATGGCTGGCCGGATATCTATGTGTCCAACGACTTTTTTGAACGGGATTACATCTACATGAATCAGGGCGATGGTACCTTCAGCGAAGAACTGGAAGCACAGGTTCGGTCAATCAGTGCTGCCTCTATGGGAGCTGATCTGGGGGATATTAATAACGACGGGTATCCCGACCTCTTTGTCACCGAAATGTTGCCGGAAGGCGACGACCGCCTGAAATCAAAAACCACTTTTGAGAATTGGGATCGCCACCAATATGGCTTCAATAACGGGTATCATTATCAGTTTACCCGAAATATGCTGCAACTCAATAACCAGAATAAAACCTTTAGCGATATCGGCCGACTGTCGGGAGTATCGGCTACAGATTGGAGTTGGGGTGCCCTGATTCTGGATATGGATAATGACGGGCTCCGTGACATTTTTGTCGCCAACGGAATCTACCAGGATCTGACCGACCAGGACTACATCCAGTTTATTTCCAATGAGGAAACTATCCGGATGATTACGTCGGGTGATAAGGTAGATTACAAAGCGCTGGTAGATGCTATTCCCTCCGTCAAGATTTCTAACTATGCCTTTTTAAATAAAGGAAATCTACAATTTGAAAATAAAGCCGAAGCCTGGGGACTTGCCACTCCAAGTCATTCAAACGGTTCGGCTTACGGCGATTTAGATAATGACGGTGACCTCGACCTGGTTGTGAATAATGTGAACATGCCCTGTTTTATTTATCGAAATGAAACGAATAACCAACTAAAGCAACATTATCTACAGGTAAGGTTGCAGGGTGATGGACGCAATCCATTCGGTGTCGGGGCCACCCTCCTTATCAAAGCAGGTGATTTGGAACTCTATCAGGAGCAATTCCCGACCCGGGGCTTTCAGTCTTCTATGGATTATTTGATGCATGTTGGCCTCGGCGAACACACCATCATCGATGAACTTAAAGTAGTTTGGCCAAGCGGACGGGTTTCTATATTGAAAAATGTAGCGGTGGACCAGGAAATTTTGGTCAAACACCCCGAATCAGATACCGAAGAAGCCGCCTACCCAGGTTTCCCCCAGCCACTTTTTGAAGCGATGCCGGCTGCGGAAACCAACTATCGCCATAAAGAGAACAAATACATCGATTTTGACCGTGACGGACTGATCTACCACATGATGTCCACCGAAGGGCCCGCCTTTTGCGTAGGCGATGTGAATGGCGATGGACTGGAGGACTTTTTTGCAGGCGGTGCCAAAGGTCAGGCAGGTACGATTCAGCTGCAATCGGCATCCGGCGCATTTCGTCCGTTTAGTGAATCCACATTTGAAAAAGACAAGGATTCGGAAGATGTAGATGCTGTTTTTCTGGATGCAGACAATGATGGTGACCTGGATCTCTATGTGGCGAGCGGTGGAAGTGAATACTCATCTTCTTCGCTGGATTTGATAGACCGGCTATACTTTAATGACGGGAAGGGAAATTTCACGAAATCGTCTCAAAATCTGCCGGCCAATAAGCCGGAAAGTTCCGGCTGTGTTCGTGCAGCTGATTTTGATAATGACGGCGATATAGATTTGTTTGTCGGTATTCGGTTACGTCCTTTTTACTATGGTATTCCCTGTAATGGGTATATACTGGCCAATGATGGTAAGGGAAGTTTTACCAATGTGACCCCAACCGCCGCACCTGCCTTATTAGATGCAGGTATGTTTACAGATGCCCTTTGGGTTGATTACGATGGGGATTCAGATATTGATCTGATTACCTGTGGCGATTGGATGTCTATCCGGATCTTCCAAAATGATAAGGGGGTTTTTACCGATCAAACAGACCAGGCCGGATTGAGTCAGAGTCACGGTTGGTGGAATTGCATGAGTGCTGCCGATATAGATGGCGACGGCGATATCGATCTGGTAGCCGGGAACCATGGCCTCAATTCCCGGTTTAAAGCAGATGCTGCTCATCCGGTTCAAATGTTTGTGAATGACTTTGACCACAATGGGACAGCAGAACAGATCATCACCCGATACGATGGCGAACGTTCCCTGCCGCTGGTTTTACGGCATGATCTGGTAAAACAGCTTCCGGGACTTAAGAAAAAATACCTCAAATACGAAAGCTATCAGGGACAGACAATCACCGATATTTTTAGTCCGGAGCAGATGGAAGGCACGGTAGAAAAATCTGTAGAAATACTCAGTAGCTCTATTTTATGGAATCAGGGTAATGGCACCTTTAAGCTGGAGCCACTTCCTGTTGAAGCGCAGTTTTCGCCAATTTATTCCTTCCTCACAGGCGATTTTAATGCGGATGGGCAATTGGATATTATGAGTGCAGGGAATCTGTTTGAAGCCAAACCTGAAGTTGGGAAATATGATGCCGATTACGGGTTGATACTTTTAGGAGGAGATACCGGATTTACGGCGCTGCGATCTGCACAAAGCGGTTTTCAAACAACTGGCGCAGTGCGATCTATTCAGCGTATCAATGCCGGCGGAGCAGAGTTGATTGTGGTCGTCCAAAACAACCAACCCCTAACGCTTTTTAAAGGGCTGGCAAATAAAGATCCGGATAGTATTCAATAGGGGTGCAAACCGTTTGCAGAATCCATATTATCTGCCTTCTTTTTTGCTGCCTTTCGGCGGATGAGCCTCTGTGTGCCCAGATCCCTATTCAGTGTGATCACAAGGCCTACCTCTCCCTTCGACCCTTTCAGGAGACCGGGCCATATCCTGTTTACCGGATAGCACCTGATCAGGCTGCTGGTTTCGATTTGTTTTTTTCTGATTTGGGCGTGTTTTTATCCTGTCTGGGATACAGTACCACCAATGCCCTTTTCGGATTAAACCCGGAGACATACGAATTATACAAAATTGGGCCAGATGGGACTCCCGAAAATTTGGGAATTCCCCCGGACTTGGATACGAGCTATTTTTATCGGGCTGGCACCATGGCTCCCGATGGTATTCGAATGGTTCTGGTTGCTCAAAATAAGATAACCGGCTTTGACGAAAAGATATTTTCTGTCCGAACTGATTTGCCTGACCTGGCAACGGGAAGTACTTCTATTATTTCCGATGTACCTGTTCGGATCGGAGACATTGCGTTTGATCCTTTTTTTGGCAACGGGTATGGCTTTGATGAATATAATCAGCGACTTGTTAATATTGGTTGGCCGGGAGGTTTAGTAACCAGCTTTTCTTTTGATGAGCTAAACCAAATTACCGGTATGGGTTCCTTGTTTTTTGATACACTGGGTGTATTATTTGCCTATGGTTCAACTTCCACCAATTCGGCAGAAACAACGCTATTTGCTTTTGATAAAACCAATGGCAAAATCCTAAGTAGTAGAGGTGGTCCCGGAGGCCTGGAATCAGATGCCTGTAACTGTCCATACAGAATCCGGGTCAATCGGATCGTGTCTGAGAAAAAACTGATTCCTTGCCAGGCATTTACTGTTCAATATGCTTTTTGGAATACAGCTGGCACCGTTTACACTAATATCAGCTTATACGATAACCTTCCTCCGGGCTTTGAAATTATGGAAATCATCCAGGCGCCTTACCCGCCTGCCGGATTTTCCCAGGGAGTCGGAGGTGCGGTATTGTCTTACGACGAATTTGATCTGCTTCTCGGAAAAGATACCCTCATAATCAGTGTACAGGCTCCGGCAGCGGCGGGAACTTATAGCATGCAGGCTTTTATGGATCCTTTTCCGGCAGCTTTTGATTATATAGTTTCCTCCGATGATCCTTTTGTGCTCGGGCAGGAAAATCCGAATGTGGTAGAGGTCATTGGGGATGGAGCCATCTTCCCAAATGAACAGACTTTTCTTTGTCCGGGTGGTAGCATCCGACTGGAGTCCGGACTTTCATCCGGAGAATTTGAATGGAGCGACGGGAGTAATCTGCCCTTTTTAGATGTTTATGCTGCCGGTCTCTATTGGATAGCCGTAACGGGCGATTGCGGTGTTTACAGGGATACGATACAGGTAGATCTCCTGCAGGCACCGCTTCAGGTTGATCTGGGGCCGGATTTGGAACTTCGTATTGGTTCATCCCTCGAACTTAGTTTTACCAGCAATTCCAGTGTGCCGCTAAATGTCTCCTGGGAAGCATCCGATGTGCCACTCAATTGTGATGAATGCCTTGCTCCCCTGGCAGGTCCGTTTATAAATGACACCTGGATCGCTCTGCATGCCTCCAATGATTTTGGTTGTATTGACAGTGATACCCTCCACATCCGGGTTTTGAAAGACCGGGCTGTATATTTACCAAATGTATTTTCGCCGAACGGGGATGGTATCAACGATATGTTCTACCCGCAAAGCCTCGAGGCAGCCAGCATTCACAGGTTTCAGGTGTTTGACCGCTGGGGACAGCTGGTATATGAACAGACATCCGGGTTGATTAATCAGCCTGCTATTGGCTGGAATGGTCAATGTGCCGGCCGGGATTCGCCGCAAGGCATCTATGTATGGCAGCTCCAACTCACCTTTGCAGATGGCTTTGAACAACGAATGGCTGGAGATGTGTTGTTAAGCCGCTGATTTTGCAAATACTGGTAGTTGATTGCAAAGTATGTCCTTAACTTGCCCTTTAGAAAACTATGCCAACATGCGTGCAGCTTATTTTTATACTATCTTATTATTGACTTTGCTGGCTTGTAAAAAGCCATCCGAAGGGCCTGCCGAGGATTCTGATCCCTTGTTTGAATTGCTTACACAGGAAGAATCCGGTGTAAACTTTGTCAATGAGGTTCGCAATACCCAGCAGCTCAATATCATCCAATACCTCTATTACTACAATGGGGGGGGCGTGGCCGTAGGCGACCTGAATGGTGACCAGCTTCCGGATCTGTTTTTTACGGCCAATCGGCTTCAAAATCGCTTATACATCAATAAAGGCAATCTTCAATTTGAGGATCAGACCGGACTGGCCGGAGTTGGCGGAAAAGGAGACTGGAAAACAGGAGCCAGTATGGTTGACATTAATGCCGACGGCTTGCTGGATATCTATGTTTGTCAGGTAGGCAGATACAAAAAGATAAACGGGAGAAACGAGCTCTATATAAATCAGGGCGACGGTACTTTTACGGAAGAAGCGGAGGCTTATGGCCTTGCTTTCCGCGGATTTTCTCAGCAGGCTGCCTGGTTGGATTACGATGGGGATGGCGACCTGGATTGTTTCTTGCTGAATCATTCTGTGCATAATCCGCAAAATTATCAAAGCTCAGATGTGCGTACCCGCCGGGATCCGGTTTCAGGCGATATCCTCTTTCGCAATGATGGCGGGAAGTTTACGGATGTCAGTGAAGCCTCCGGTATTTACGGCGGCAGAGTAGGATTTGGGCTCGGTGTGGTTGTTTCCGACTTTGACCAAAACGGCTGGCCAGACATTTATGTAAGCAATGATTTTCACGAAAATGACTATCTCTACCTCAACCAGGGGGCAGGTGTATTTCAGGAACAATTGGCCTCCTCCATTGGGCATACAAGCCAGTTTTCGATGGGCGTGGATGCAGCCGACCTGAATAATGATGGTTGGACAGACCTGCTATCACTCGACATGAAACCCGAAGACGAAGGGGTGAAAAAACGATCTGTTGGTCCCGATCCCTTCAATATTTATGAGCACAAACTCAATTTCGGCTACCACTACCAATATGCCCGCAACTGTTTACAAGCCAATATGGGCGCCATCCCCGGCGACAATTTGCAGTTTAGCGAGGTGGGTACCTTTTCAGGGGTTTCTGCCACCGATTGGAGTTGGGCCTGCCTGATGGCCGATCTGGACAATGATGGCCTGAAAGATATCTTTATCTCTAACGGAATCTGGACCAGACCTAATGATTTGGATTACCTGAAATACATTTCTGACGAGGAAATTCAGGAATCGGCATCCGATGTGCAGCTAATCAGTCAAATGCCGGGAGGCCTTGTGTCTAATTACGCTTATCGCAATACCGGTGCATTTAATTTTGAGTCCAGTGGGGATGTGTGGGGACTAAACTTAAAAGGCTGCAGCAACGGCGCTGCATATGCTGATTTGGATGCGGATGGCGATTTGGATTTGGTATTAAATAACCTCAACCTCACAGCCAGTATATACCGAAATACAAGCACAGAAAGAGGTGCACATTATTTACAGGTTCGTCTGGAAGGACCCGCTGCCAATCCTTTTGCCTACGGTACCAAAGTGCGCTTGTATGCTGGCAATCAGGTGCAGTTGGCCGAGTTGAATCCGGTACGTGGCTGGCAATCTTCTGTAGAAGCCCTCATCCATTTTGGCTTGCCGCCGAATGTTAATCCAGACAGCCTGGAAGTAATCTGGCCTGACGGGGGCAGGCTCATTCGAAAAGGCCTTAAGGCAGACGAACGGATTCAGCTGAAATGGACCGCTGATTCGGAACGCCTTTCGGCGAAAGCCGCAGCACCCACTTTATATGCTAAAACAAAAATCAATGGCCTGAACTATTTTCATACGGAAAACACCTTCACCGATTTTAATATGGAGAAGTTATTGCCTTATGAACTCTCGGAAGACGGCCCAAGTATGGCTGTTGGCGATTTGAATGGCGATGGCCTGGAGGATGTGGTTATCGGTGCTTCCAAGGCAAAATTACCCCAGGTGTTTTTCCAAAAGAGTGATGGCAGCTTCCGCGAAAGCGATAATAAAAGCTTTGAAGGCGACCTGTTTTTTGAGGATGTCGATATGGCTCTTTTTGATGCCGATGGCGATGGCGATTTGGATTTGTACATCGTGAGCGGGGGAGGGGAGTACCCGGAGGGTTATGAGCAATTGCAGGATAGATTGTATTTAAACAATGGCCAGGGGCAGTTTTCGGATGCACGCAGTCAATTACCCGCCTCCACCCGAAACGGAAGTTGTGTGGTGCCGATGGACTATGACAGCGATGGCGATCTCGATCTTTTTGTAGGATCCCGATCGGTGCCACGGGCTTATGGTCAGGTTCCGGAGTCGGCTTTGTTGCGCAATGATGGCCAGGGACATTTTACGGATGTGACAGCAGAAGTCCTTCCGGAATTAAAGACAGTTGGGATGGTGACCGATGCTGCCTGGGCAAAAGATCAAAAAAAGTTAATTGTCGTCGGGCACTGGATGCCGGTATGTGTCGCAGATTTTAGTCAGCCAATCCCCACATTGGAGAAACGAGCAGAACATGGCTGGTGGAACTGTGTAGAACTGGCAGATTTGGATCAGAATGGTGTTCCGGAAGTGTTATTGGGTAATTTAGGGTGGAATTCGGACTTTGGAAAAGGCGCTCCGGAGGAACCGGTCGGTTTGTTTGTTCGCGACTTTGATGAAAATTATAGCATTGATCCGGTTATTGCTTATTTCCGGAATGGCCGGGCTATTCCGTTCAATTGGAAAGATGATCTGGCCGGGCAAATTCTGCCGCTGAAACGAAAGTATATCGGTTATCAGGAATATTCAAACAGCAGTATAGAAGAGGTTTTTGCCGAATCCAATTTAGAAACAGCCCAGTATTATCCGGCCGATTTTTTTGGGTCGTCCATCTGGTGGAATATGGATCCGCATACGGATTTAATTCCCTTCCCGGATCCGGTACAATGGTCCACAACCGAGGCGATTGCCGTATCGGGTCAGCGCATCTTTCTGGCCGGCAACCGCGACGGTTTTACGCCCGCTCTGGGCCGGCAGGACGCAGGCAAAGGCTGGGTGCTGGAAGTTAACCCGGCTGATCACTCCATGAAACTCCTGCGCCCAACAGAAAGCGGCTTTTTAATGCCCGGCTTTGCAAGGCAGTTGGAGTGGGTGCTATCGGGTGGAAATCCGTATTTGCTGGGTTTGCAAAACGGAGGAGCCCTGGTGGCGTTTGTGCTTCGATAAATCCTGGCTTGCTTTACCTGGCTGGCAAAGGGGTTCCTGGTTTTAGTGTTTACCTGGCCTCTGGCTGTTTAAAGGGGGGCAATTAAACGTTTAAGCTCCGTTTTGAGGTTGTTTTTTCAGTTTTCTCTTTGTAAATTTAAATCCCTTTGTGCCAAATGAAAGGCGGAAATAGAAGGCTCTGGGGAGATTTAGTATATGCTTGAAAAGATAGTTTGTCCGGCTTGCAATAGCGAAAATGAAAGAAACAGGACCATTTGTGCTACCTGCACAGGATCTTTAGGCTTTCCTAATGTGAACTTGCTTAAAGATCCATACTTTCAGGTGCCTCTTGATTCATTATTTCAGGAATCACTAAATAAAGCAATTGGATTAAATAAGAAAGATTTGATTGAAGGCTTTTGCTCGGCTTTAGATGCGGCAGGCAAAGCAGTTGTTAATATGGATTTAGCCCTTTTAACAAAGATTTTGAGTGGAGAAGATTATCTGCCTTATCATCTTGCGGTTGAAGCCGGGAAAAGGCCAAAAACTACTGTGCTAAACGAGATGAAAAGAAGTACGGTAGAGGCTGCTTTTTATGCCAGTGACGGAATGAAAATTGTGTACGCTTCGCTTTCACTGGATGGAATTGGATTGATAAATTATGGCTCGATTTCTATTAGCCTGAAAACAAATACAATTGCAACCCGAACAAGTGTTTTTTCCGAAAACTCCTACTTTCTATACGATCGATTCCTTGATGCAGGATGGCGCCCCGGGAACAGCCTGTGCCCATCGGGCGAACTAGGTACCTGGGAAGAGCGAAATAAAATTGTTATAAATAAGTTATTTGATGAGATAATCCGGAATAATGGGGAAGTCAGCAACTTTCCGTCTATTCTTTTAAAGAATGGCGATGGACGTTCGGAAGATGACTTTCTAGAACTACATATTTACAACCTGATTAACCAGCACCATATAGAAGACATTACTTTTACAAAGAATAAAAGAACGATCCTTAGCGAGGCAGATGATGCGGATTACATGGAAACGCAATTGCTTGTTTTGGAGGAAAAACTTAGCTCAACCGGAATTGATTATAAGTGGCTAAATTAGATAACATATTAATCAGCCCTCTGTTAGGCAAAGCCTATTTTCGGGAAGCAGGCCATTGGTATGTCTTGGAAAATCAAAATGAAGCCAAACCAAGAGCTGTGCACCAAATGGATTTGAATGATCTTCAATATCCCGGATCTGGTTTTATTGAAGTTGGCACTCCCAAGAACTTAGAAGATCTGCAACAGGTTTTATCTGACGAAACCAAAAAGGGGCGATCCTTGAATTTATTTCTGCAGTTGATGGATGTAACCATTCAATCAGAAAAGGTACTGGAGAAAATAACAAAGGTGCTGGACAGGTACCTGCAGGATGATCAAGTCTATTCCTTTTTAGAAGGAAAGGCATATTCCGTTGTTCCTGGTCCGACTCTTGACCCGGTGAAGGCTTTGCAATGCAGTAAGTATGGTGTGTCAGAACGGTTTTTGAAATTTTTTCAGGAGTTCAATACTTCCCAAAATTTTATTCAGCCCTTTATTTTAGCCTGGGATCGCAGCGCTGTTAAACACGCTCCGGATACAGAAACAATTAATACAGTTTTTCAAAATCTTTTAGAGAAAGGGAATATTAAATCGATGATCCTGAGCTTGGCTCAACGTGACGGAAAATCCTGGGACGATGCGATGGTGTCTTCTATTTTAATTTTAAAGGAGCATAAATACGCCTGGCGTAATTTATTTTTTCGGGAATTAAAAATTGAAATTTCAAAATTAGCTGATACAGATTTTATTTATTATGAAGTACAATCGGATTCAGACGAATTATCTGGAATAGCAGGATCCTTTGATCCTATAGAAAAGATGATTCTAGATTATATAGACTCGCAGGTAACAGCACAAAAGGATAAAAAGTCCAAAAAAAGAACAAAGTGGTATAGGCCCTGGAAAGGAGTTAGGTGGAAAGTATGGGACATTGGAAGACCTGCGGATGAGGTTCTTGATTCTCTGGATTATTTCTATGATCAGATTAATGATTTACCCATTAATGCAAATTGGAAATCGTACGAAGTAATTATCATTCAATTATTGGCATACCAATTTGAGAATAGTTCGCCGGATCAAATTTGTATGTCTCTGTCAAAAATATCGAAAGTCTGTCTGGATCGGGAGGAGATTATCCATGCTAAGAAAATAATTGGATATGCAAAATTATTAAACGTTGATGATCCGGTTGTTGATAAACAATTTGCTGAAATATTAAAGTCAGCAGGTGATTTGTTGGGCTCTAAAAAAGAATATGAACGGATTCGTGCTGAATATCCGCAAGATGTTATTGCACATACCGGTTATGCGGAGGTATTGAAATCGATGGGTGATCTAAATGGCGCGAAGAAAGAATATGAGCGAATTCGTACTGAATATCCGGATAATCTTATAACACAAAATGGTTATGCCGGGGTGCTAAAATCGCTTGGTGATTTAATTGGCGCTAAGGAAGAGTATGAACGGATTCGTACTGAATATCCAGAGGATGTCTTTGCCCAAACTGGTTATGCAGAGGTATTGAAATCGCTTGGCGATTTAAATGGCGCGAAGAAAGAATATGAGCGGATTCGTGTTCAGTTTCCAGGAAATATTACTTGTCAAAATGGTTATGCAGAGGTATTGAAATCGATGGGGGATTTAAATGGTGCCAGGGAAGAATACGAGCGAATTCGTGCTGATTTTCCAAATAATATTATTGCGCAAAATGGGTATGGAGAGTTGTTAAAGTCAATGGGGGATTTAGATGCGGCCCAGGAAATTTATGAAGCTACTATTACAGCCAATCCATATAATGAAATTGCAAAGAATGCCTTGGCCACAATTTACCTTTTGAAAGGTGATATAAAAAAAGCAGAAAGCTTTGTACCTGAAAATGATAACCCCATATCTGAAAATGATTACTATTGGAGGTTTGTAAAAATAAGTGCACTTATTTATTCGGGTGAAACAGAAACTGCCAGAGTAATTGCATCAGATTGTTTTAACTCCTGCCCGTTTTATAATCTTAAAAAAGGCTTTAAACGATATCGGAACTATATTCGAATATTGGAAAAAGAATATTCGACATTGGTTTCCGAAGCAATGGAAGAGGATGATTCTCCTGTTGATCATTTAATGCAGGTGCATGGCAATGCTGCAATAGATCGAATAGATGTAGCCCGGAAACATTTAGAAGTTTGCAAACAATTTAAGCAGGTAAAAAATGTTTATGAGTCGAGTTGTTTGTTGAGTGAGCGATATGACCTGAATGGCTTGCCAAGGAATAATCAAAACCTTTCCCAGGAAGAATTGGATAAAAAAATTCTCGCAGCTGAATTGGAAGCTGTGATTTCTGCTGGATTATAAATATTAGGTTTTATTACAAAAAAATCCCCGGCAAGTACCTAGGTACGGCCGGGGATTTTTAATAATTCTCAGTTTCTAATGAAGAAGATTTAATTAAAAATTCAGCATTAAAAATTATTTCCTACCATTTAATATTTGCCAGCGCTTTATTAGCCGCTTTTTTCCGATCAGATTCTGTTAGGCGAATCTTGCGGAGGCGCATACTTTTTGGCGTGATTTCTACATATTCATCATCCTGAATATACTCGAGGGCTTCTTCCAGTGAGAATTTTACAGCAGGTGCAATCTTTGTGCCGTCATCTTTTCCGGATGCGCGCATATTGGTAAGGTTCTTACCCTTTACGACATTGATCACGATATCATTATCACGGGTATTTTCACCCAGGATCTGTCCTTCATAAACCTGCTCGCCCGGATCAATGAAGAAACGGCCGCGCTCCTGAAGTTTGTTGATCGCATAAGCCATAGCCGCACCAGTATCAGATGACACCAACACTCCATTTAAGCGACGCGGAAGATCTGCTTTTAGCGGTTGAAAGGAATCAAATTGGTGATTCATGATCGCCTCGCCTGCCGTAGCTGTCAGAATTTTGTTTCGAAGTCCGATAATACCACGGGAAGGCATCAGGAATTCCATGTGAATGAGGTCGCCTTTTGGTTCCATGATCATCATGTCTCCTTTGCGTTGTGTAACCAGCTCGATTACTTTTCCGGAAACCGGTTCCGGCACATCGATACTCAAAGTCTCAAACGGCTCATTTTTGACACCATCAATTTCTTTAATGATAACCCGTGGCTGGCCAACCTGTAATTCGTAACCTTCGCGGCGCATGGTTTCAATAAGAATACTCAGGTGGAGAATTCCACGTCCGAACACCAGGAGAGCATCGGGAGATTCTGTTTCTTCTACGCGCAGAGCTAGGTTCTTTTCAGTCTCTTTGTATAAGCGGTCGCGGATTTGACGCGAGTTGACAAATTTTCCTTCTTTCCCAAAGAATGGGGAATTGTTGATTGTGAAGAGCATATTCATCGTAGGCTCTCCGATGCTGATAGAAGGAAGTCCTTCCGGATTTTCAAAGTCGGCAATGGTATCGCCAATTTGAAAATCTTCCAGTCCGATAACAGCTGCAATCTCTCCGGCACGAACTTCCTGTACTCGGGCACGACCCAAACCTTCAAAAACATGAAGTTCTTTGATACGGGTTTTAATAACACCACCAGATTGTTTGATCAGGGTGATCGGTGTGTTTTCTTTTAGCGTACCCCGGCTTACCCGACCGATAGCAATACGACCCTGATAATTATTGTGGTCAATTGTGGTTACCTGCATCTGTACCGTACCCTCAGGAGATTTTGCCGCCGGAATTTCTTCCAGGATAGCATCGAGCAGAGGTGTAATATCTGCTGTTGGCGTTTTCCAGTCGTCTCCCATCCAACCATGTTTGGAACTGCCATAAAGCGTACGGAACTCTAACTGATCCTCTGAAGCATCCAGGTTGAAGAAGAGTTCGTAAACAGCTTCCTGAACCTCATCCGGCCGACAGTTTTCTTTGTCAACCTTATTAATGACAACCATTGGTTTCAAACCCAAATCGACCATCTTTTGAGTCACAAAACGCGTTTGTGGCATGGGGCCTTCAAAGGCATCAACCAGAAGTACAACTCCGTCGGCCATTTTAAGAACCCGTTCCACCTCACCACCAAAGTCTGCGTGACCAGGAGTGTCGATGATATTGATCTTTACGCCTTTATAGCGAACGGATACATTCTTGGATGTAATCGTGATTCCACGCTCACGCTCGAGGTCATTATTGTCGAGAATGAGATCTCCCATGTCTTCGTTCTCCCGAAAGAGATTGGTCTGATGAAAGATCTTGTCAACCAGGGTAGTCTTACCGTGGTCAACGTGTGCGATGATGGCGATATTGCGGATTTCCTGCATCTTGTTAATTTGAGGCCGCAAAGGTACGTCTATTTCACCTGCAAACAAAGCATTTAACAAAAGGATAAAGACGAATAAGCTTGGGAACCGGGTGTTCCTGTAATATATTTAGTAACTTTCTTAAGCGTAAGTGTTACGTTTTACCTTTTTCAGGTATCTACCAGTAAAGTGACACCCTAAAATTTAACGAGCATGAAAACTTATTTACCTGTATTTTTTTGCTTTTTCCTACTCGGAACCCTTCATTCTCAGACCTTTCTGAACGGTGATTTTGAAGACAACCTGGCTATCACCTGCGATTATAACAACAGCAACGTATCCTTCAATGCGAAAATAACGGGAGTCGTTGCCTTTGGCGATGAATATCTTGGAGATTTACTGGCTGGTGGCGAAGTAGATTTGCAAACCTACGATTGCTACGTTGACCCTTTTAGTGGAGACTGGTGTTTGGGAATTGCTGGAGGAACAGGCGATCCCGAAGAAGGAGATGCCCTCTCTATTGAACTCGATCAAGCGCTCGTTGCAGGTGACTTATATTCCCTGCGCTTCCATGTTTTTGGAAATACAACTTTTACAAATGTAGAACTGATGGAAGTGGGCGTCTCCAGTTCACCAGTGGAATTTGGGCAATCGCTGTTGACCTTAACGCCTCTTCCGGATATCTGGATGGAACACATCATAGAATTTGAAGCTCCCGCCAATGCCAAGTATATCACTGCCCGTGTGACCCTTGGGCAGGACTGTTGGTTCCAGATTGATGATTTTAGCATTGAACGCATACAAACCTCGTCTGCAAGTACTCAAATTGAACCAGCGCATCAACTATTTCCCAATCCGGTTCATGATAGGCTGACTATTGCAGCCGCTTCCATGGAGCGAATTGAATGTTATAACCTGAGTGGCCGGATCTTACTTGACCAGGATATGGATGGCCAGGATCAAATTGATTTAGATTTAAGCATGTTGCCTTCGGGGAGTTTCATCCTTTTGGTACACACCCAAGATGGATTAATAAGGGAGCCGTTGATTCGACTTTAAAACAAACAAGAGCAGGATCAAATTTGCCGCTAATATGCCGACGTGCATCCGGGTTTTATGAACCAAATAGGTTAGAGTCAGTAATACCAAAAGCTCCCTAAATGAAAAAGTACCTGATCTTCTTTGCCATGTTGCTTCTCCATTTTCAGTCAGAGGCCGTGATGGTTTTACAGCCTGTTGGACAGGAGTGTAATCAAACCGAATCAATATCTGTTCAAAAACTTGATCGCCAAAGTCGGAAACAGATCCGTCTGGAAAGACGACTTGCGCGGAAACAGGCACGAGCCCGGAGCGAAAACGCAGGGAAAATTATTTCTATTCTGGGTTTTAGTTTCTCACTTCTTAATGTCTTATGGCTTTTGAAGAGCCTGATAGCAGTCCCTGTTATAATTCCATTTTTGGGCATAACCCTTTTTATTTTGGGGCTGACATTCAGTGTTATTGCCATCGTGAAAGTGAAACAGGGGCAAATTGATAAATCCCTTGCCTGGATGCCTATTACCGGGTTAATCCTGAATGGCCTGGTTGTCTTGTTTTACCTTTTTGTCATTATTATAGTTGCTTTAGCATTTGGGTAAATTCAACTGGCGTTAATTACCCCAATCTCCCCCACGAGCGCAGCGAGTACTCCCCGAAACCGGGAAAACAGAAAAAACCGTTTTCTTCGTTGTAACAAATACACCCAAACCTTCGTCCTGTATTTCGTTGACAACTACTAAAAGAAAAACACCCTATTGCTATGCGCTTATTCACACTAGTTTGTTTTCTACTCACTTCTTTTGCTCTTTTTTCCCAGGATTATGTAACCATCAGCGGAACCGTTTTAGATAAATCCAATGGCAAGGCTATCGAATTTGCCCATGTTGGCATTCCCGAAAGGGGGATCGGCACGATCTCCGGTGGAGGCGGCCAGTTTATCCTGAAAATTCCCACTGGTTATGAAGATTCGGATTTTACAGTTTCCTTTTTGGGGTACAAAACCTATCGGCTACAGGTAAAGGAAATTACCGGCCCTTTAACCGTTCGTCTGGAGCAGCAGGCACTTGATCTGATGCAAATTGTAGTGATGGACGAAGGCGCAGTGGAGAATATTATTCGAAAAGCTGTTGCAGCCATCCCGGATAATTATCCCACAAAATCAACCCGCATGAAAGGTTTTTACCGGGAATCAAAAACCGATGAAAACCAGGAATACACCTATCTGGCAGAAGGCGTTCTGGATATTTACAAATCCAGTTATCGAAATGATGACGAAGGGCAAGTCTCCTTAATTGAAGGGCGGCAGGTGGCCCTGCTTCCAGAAGAGGAGCTTTCCGCACATACCCAATTTTCTTCCGGGCACCTGGCCGGACATCGATTTGATTTTGTCAAACACCGGGAAGAATTTATACAGGAAGAAAACTTCGAACACTACCAGTATTGGATTGAGGGCATGACCTATTACGATGACCTGCCCGTTTACATCATTGGCTTTGATGCTGCAGAAGGTGACCCCAAAGGTCGGATGAAAGGCAAGGTGTTTATTGATACCCTAAACTATGCCTTTGTACGCGCAGAATTTGAAGTCCTGCCTCAAGGCCTGAAAAAAACAAGTGATTATCCATTGTATGTAGGAAACTGGGACGCAAATTCCTATGTCGTCAATTATCGGAAAATAGGAGACAAGTGGCAATTTAGTTCTGC
This sequence comes from Saprospiraceae bacterium, assembly GCA_020437105.1. Classification (GTDB taxonomy): domain Bacteria; phylum Bacteroidota; class Bacteroidia; order Chitinophagales; family Saprospiraceae; genus JAAEZH01. Next base: position 22,946 of record JAGQWR010000074.1, on the reverse strand, counting down.
TTTACGCGAAGGTCGCTGGCGGGATGGAGGCGTATATAGTAATGATATCCTAATTACAGAAGTAGAAATGGGTAAATCCAAACCCATTGAGTACCTGGATCGACTAAATCGAGGCGCCCCTTTTATGACTTTAACCGGGGAGTATGAAGAAAATTTTTGGCGGGAATACAATACAACACCTCTTGGCAGCAAACTGGCAGAAAGCGTAGATCAAATGCGGGCACGTCAAAAAGCCGAGGAAGTATTTGATATTGAATACATGGCCGAATTGCAGCGGCAGCGCGATTCCACCCGGCAGGCGGAAATTGCCAGGATTGAGGCAGAAGGCGGTAACGCAGGCGAATTAATGGAACTGCCAACAAGCAATATACCAGACCTGAATCCCTTTAAGGTTAAAGCCCAATGGGCTATTGGAGCAGGTACGCATTTACTGATGAGTGGTCCGGAAGTACTTAATTTGACCTACCTGCATGAGGATTCCGGCGAACCGGTTCTCAGCTTGACAGATACCATGGCACTCAGACAGCGCGAATACATTTGGCGAAGTGATGTGTCGATTTACTATAAGAAAAATCTGTTTGTACGCTGGGGAATTAGCCGGGATGTCTGGAATAGCATTTATAAAGAGAATGCTATTGGTATGGGGGCTTCCTTTAATATTTCAAAAAAACGTCCGGTATTTCTCCGCACCGGGCTTGACTACGGCTGGATGCGCTATGGCCGGAAAGTTGGGCAGGCAGATAATACCTACGGCAACTTCAAAGCCGAAGGAAAGAAGTTCAAATCCGACAAGATTAATATGTATTACGGGGAGACCACCCACAACCTGAAAGCTTCACTTGAGCTGGCAGTTGAATTACATCCTTCTTTGGAAATCTTTGTGCGGGGGGCATACCTGCTGCCCTTTGCAGAACGCAGCCACCTGTATCTCTGGGAAAGAGATCGCTTTTTTATGGCCCGAAAAAAAGTACGGGTAAAGGATGCGGATTTATTCCAGGTAAGCCAGGATGGTGCCCCTTTTGAGCAAAGTATCACCAACCCCGGATCTTTTCAGCTAACAGTCGGTGTGGTCATAAAGTAAAAAATAATTGGGCATAGCTCATAAGATGTTGCAAAAAGAGGCTACTCCTAATAAGTAGCCTCTTTTTTTGTTGAAATTAAATTTGCTATATTAAAACAGCGTTTTTAACCATTCAAGCGATAGATAAATGATGAATCCTATGAGCCCCTTAAATCAAAATCCTGGCAAGTTGCTTTCGGCACTGCTTGTTTTATGTCTTTTAGTCCCTGCCTGTAAAAAGGATGCTGACCCGGATCCGACACCTACATCAGAAATCGAATACTATTTTTACGGATCCGTTGATGGGGCGGATGTTGTTTTTGAACTCAAACCATTAGGCGATATAGAAGTGGGGAACGGACTTTCTGCCAACAACAATCCGCCGGATGAATGTGATGTGGACTATTCAGGCTTTATCGGCGCTTATGATGGATATCCCTTTTTTGAAGTAGAATTTGTCAATTATTACATCGGGCCTTGCGGCGAAACTAATGAAGATTTTCACAGCTTGTTTCCGCCAGGTATGTACCCGTATTTTATAGAATCTCCAGTCGAAGGATTTGGCGTCCAGGTGAAATACGCCGGCGTGGATGAGGTGGTATATCGGAGCTCGCTTGGAGACCAGACAGGTTCAGATTTCGAGCTGACTGCCTCCTTTGAAGCGGATAATTTATTTGGTAAATATCAGCGAATCAAAGGTAAACTGAATTGTATGTTATATGCAGAAAATGGCGACTCGATTGAGCTTAAGGATGCTTCTTTTAGTTTAAGTCTGGTCTCGTTTTTTTAGATATGAAGTAATAGTTACATTTATTTGATTATATTTTTTTACTTGAAAAGACTTGAATTTGTTGGATTATTCATTTTTTTATAATCAAAAAAATGAAATTTAAAGAAAAAAAAAGAAACCTTGCTTAGGTTTTGGATTTCCATTTCAAATTTAATTAGCTTTGTCGAGTAATACACCAAAAAACCAAGTGTTGAGAAACAAAACATTCCTCGATATCCCTCGAAGAAAGTTACCCTTCGAAATGCTTGAGTTAATTATTTCGGAACGTCTTTTAATTAAGTCGACTCATAATTTCTCAATTTAAAATTTTTTTTGATGAAAAAGGCACGTCTTTTTACCCTGTTGGCTCTTGCAGCACTTTCATTTGCAAGCTGCTCTAAAGAGTACACTTGTACTTGTACCATTGATGACCAATATGGAGGAGTCATCACTGAATCCACTACCATTACCGGTACTAAATCTGAAGCAAAATCTGAATGTGATAAAGGAGACCTTTCTCTGTTCGGTATTACTTTCTCTGATTGCGAAATCGAGTAGTAGAAAAGCTCTATTAGGGTTCACCCTTTTAGGAATTAAAAATGAAACCGGTGTAGGAATGTTTTCCTGTGCCGGTTTTCTTGTTTTAGCCCTTTTTCTCCACGGCGCGGATAAACGTTTATCCTTCCTCAATCACGTGTCATTTTCTTACCTTTGTTTGCTAAGAAACCTAAAGTAAAACTGGAGATTGGATCAATTCTGATTTCTGATAAAAACACGAGTAATTATGAACCGTCTTTTTCTTGTCCTGCTGGTTTTCAGCACCTTGTTTGTTGCATGCGAACCAGATTCAACTGAATGGTCGGCACAAACTGAAAATCCGGACTTCCTGCACCAGTCGATGAAAAAATTGACAGATGTCATTGTGCATGATATATTTTCTCCACCCGTAGCTAGTCGGATTTACGCCTATCCGAGTATTGCCGCGTATGAGGTATTACGCCTCAACCACCCCGATTACCGATCACTTGCTGGTCAGTTGAATGGATTAACGGCAATTCCTGCTCCTGAAGCGGGTAAAACTTATTGTTATTCTCTGGCCAGTGTCCACGCTTTTCTGACCGTTGGGCGCAATATGATTTTTTCAGAACAGAAGATTGAAGGATTTCAAAATGAACTCTATCAACAGTATGCAGACGCTGGTGTTCCTGAATCAGTTATAGAACGTTCAAAAGCTTATGGCGAAGCCGTTGCGGCACATATTATGGCCTGGTCGGATGGAGATAATTATAAGCAGACCCGAACCTTCCCCAAGTTTACCATTATGGATGAGCCTTCACGCTGGCAACCCACCCCGCCAGATTACATGGATGGCATCGAACCACACTGGAAAGAAATCCGGCCCTTTGTAATCAAAAGTTCGGATCAATTTGTACCGCCTCCACCAACTGAGTTTAGTATGAAACCCGGATCGCAGTTCTACAATGAAGCAATGGAGGTCTATGAGGTTATGAAAACTGAAGAAAAGGATGACAGGATGGAAATTGCCAAATTCTGGGATTGTAATCCCTACGTTTCCACTCACGCCGGTCACGTCATGTTTGCCTCAAAAAAAATAACACCAGGCGGGCACTGGATCGGCATTACCCAACTTGCAGCCAAAAAGGCCAACTCAGATATGATGGAAACGGCTCAGGCATACGCCCTTGTTTCTATCTCTCTGGCCGATGCTTTTATTAGTTGCTGGGATGAAAAATACCGCTCAAATCTCATTCGTCCGGAAACTGTGATAAATGTTTACGTGGATGAAGATTGGCGTCCGGCACTCCAAACACCACCGTTTCCGGAATATACCAGCGGACATAGTGTGATTAGCCGATCCGCAGCAATTGCGCTGACTTCTCTTTATGGCGATAATTTTAAATTTGTAGATACTGTTGAGGAGGAATACGGACTAACCGTACGTTCTTTTAACTCTTTTCTCGAAGCATCTTCGGAAGCTGCTGTCAGCCGTTTATATGGCGGCATCCACTATCGTCCGGCCATTGATAACGGGGTTGCTCAAGGGGAGAAAGTTGGTAAATTTATTGTTGAAACTATTATCTGGAAATCGAATACGGCCATTGGCATGAAAACCTCCGATTAATCGGTATGATCAAAAAAATCGAAATCCGAAACTACGCCCTGATTGATAGCCTGGATATTCATTTCCCAAAAGGCCTGACCATTATTACCGGCGAAACCGGAGCAGGTAAGTCTATCTTATTGGGTGCCCTGGGGCTCATTATGGGCAAACGCGCTGATACAAAAGTGCTGTATAATCTGGAAGAAAAATGTGTGGTCGAAGCTGTCTTTGATATTTCTTCCTATGATCTGCGATTCTTTTTTGAGGAGAACGATATTGATTTCGATACAGAGCTAATTGTGCGCCGGGAAATTTCACCTTCCGGAAAATCGAGGGCATTTATCAATGATACGCCGACCCGACTCCCGGTGTTGCAGCAATTAAGTGCTGCCCTTATTGATTTGCACCGTCAATTTGATGCATTGGATATTCACCAGGTATCTTTTCAGTTAAGACTACTCGATGCCCTTGCGGGGAATAAAAGCCTGCTAAGTGAATACCAGGGTATTTACAGGCAGTATCAGACGGATATTCGCCGATTGGAGGACTTGAAAAGTACGCAGCGAAGCGCCAATCAGGAAACAGAGTTCCTCCAGTTTCAGCTCAAAGAGTTGGAAGAAGCGGCACTCCAGGCCGGAGAGCAGGAACTGCTGGAAGCAGATCGGGATCAATTGACAAATTCAGAAGGCATCAAGCTGGCAGTAGCGCAAGCCTATCAGGCTATTATCGAAGATGAACAATCCCTGCTCAGTCAGTTGGAACAGGTTTCTCATCAACTGGAGCAGGTTAGCCCCTTTCATAAAGGCATTGAGGCCATCTCCGAGCGTATTCAGGGGCAAATTGCTGAGCTGGAAGACATCGGCCGGGAATTGGCTGGTCTTTCTGAGGATACGGAATATGATCCGGAGCGCATACAGGAAGTTCAGGAGCGGCTGGATATTATTTATCGCCTGCTTAACAAACATCACCTCAAGTCGGCAGATGAACTCCTCGAATTGCAGGCGGAGTTAACATCCAGATTGGAATCTTTTGGCGACCAGGACCAACAGATTGATGTCTTAGAAAAAAGCATTCGGGAAAAAGAAATAAAACTAAATGCACTGGCTGCCGGATTGCATGAAAAACGGGCAGCAGTCATTCCGGCATTCGAACATAAAATTCATCAAAGACTTGGTCTGTTATCAATGGAAAATGCCCACCTCCAGGTGGATCTCCGAAATGCTGAAAACCTGACAAGTACAGGTAGAAATGAAGTTCATTTCCTCTTTGCAGCTAATAAAGGAGACCGTTTGCAAGAGGTGAAAGATGTAGCTTCCGGTGGCGAATTAGCCCGACTTACCTTAGTGACCAAATCTCTGGTGGCCAGCTCTATTCCACTTCCCAGTTTGATCTTTGATGAAATTGATACCGGAATTTCGGGCGATGTTGCCCTTAAAATGGGTGATATTCTACGGGAGTTATCCGATCAACATCAGGTGGTGGCCATTACCCATTCGCCACAGGTAGCTTCTAAAGCAGATGCCCATTATTTTGTTTATAAAAAAGACACAACCGACCGTACCGTGACCCGTGTAAAAATGCTGGAGGAAGATGAACGGGTACGTGCAATAGCAACGATGCTCAGCCAGAATCCCCCAAGTGAATCAGCTATGAGCAATGCCCGGGAGCTACTTTTACTGAAGTAGATCGAGAAAAAAACAGTTGGGCAGGGATAATATTTGCCAGCTTTCCGATCTTGCATTCATATATACCTATACTAAAACGAAAAATCTACTTATGTCAAATAATCTATTAGCAGGAAAAAGGGGGATTATTTTCGGTGCCCTGGATGAGCAATCCATTGCATGGAAGGTGGCCGAGCGCTGCGTAGAAGAAGGAGCAAAGATCACCCTGACCAATGCACCGGTAGCGATGCGGTTTGGGAAAATTTTCGAATTGGGTAAAGCCCTGGATGCAGAAGTCATTCCGGCCGACGCTACCAGTCAGGAAGATATGGATAGCCTGATTGATAAGTCGGTTGAACTGCTCGGCGGGAAACTCGATTTTGTATTGCACTCAATTGGAATGTCTATGAACGTGCGCAAAGGACGTGCCTATACAGATCTGAATTATGACTGGATGCTTAAGACTTTTGATATCTCTGCAGTATCTTTTCATCGCCTAATGCAGACCCTGTACAAAAAGGATGCGATGAATGATTGGGGCTCGATTATGGCGCTTACTTATATCGCCGCCCAAAGAACCTTTCCGGATTATAACGAGATGGCTGAATCCAAAGCCCTGCTTGAATCTTTTGCCCGTAGCTTTGGATACCATTTTGGCAAAAAAAATAAGGTGCGTGTGAATACTATTTCACAATCGCCCACCTGGACTACCGCCGGAAGCGGGATTTCCGGTTTTAAAGAGTTTTTCGATTATGCTGATAAAATGTCGCCACTCGGAAATGCCCCCGCTGAAAACTGTGCAGATTTTTGTGTGACCATGTTTTCTGATTTGACTAAACATATCACGATGCAAAACCTTTATCATGATGGCGGGTTTTCCAATATGGGAATGAGTCCTGATGTTTTAGAAGGATAGGATCTTACGTTTTAGAAGCCGGTGACCTTTTCCGGCTTCTAACGTCTCCTATTGCAGTGAAATAATAATATGCTAGTTTGGTCGGGTTTTCTAATCCTTGTTTTTTTACTTCTTGCCCTTGACCTAGGTGTCTTTAATCGAAATCCGCATGAGATTTCTACAAAGGAAGCACTGGGTTGGACCGTCCTGTGGGTCAGTTTATCTCTTGCCTTTTCAGTTTTTGTTTACTACGGATATGAAAACCACTGGCTCGGCCTGGGATTGGAAATAGGTGAGCCACTAAGTGGAAAAAAGGCTTTTATTGAGTACCTGACCGGTTATTTAATCGAACAATCGCTGAGTATTGACAATATCTTTGTGATTGCCATGATCTTCTCGTATTTCCGGATTCCCAAACAATACCAGCACCGTGTTTTATTTTGGGGCATTATAGGTGCACTGGTTTTCCGCGCTATTATGATTTTTGCCGGAGTACTTCTGATCAAACAATTTTCCTGGGTTAACTACATCTTCGGAGCTATACTTCTTTACTCAGCCTATAAAATGCTGGGCGGCACACATGAAGCAGATGTAGATCCTAACAAAAACAGATTGGTTGCCTTATTTAAACGCTTCATGCCAGTGGTCGCCCGATTCCACGGAGAGCATTTTTTTATACGTCGAATGGGCGTCCTGGCAGCTACGCCTCTTTTTATAGCCTTGTTGGTGGTGGAAACAACAGATGTCATGTTTGCTTTTGATTCCATTCCCGCCATTTTTGCGATTACCACCGACCCATTTATTGTTTTTACCTCTAATATATTTGCCATACTGGGCTTGCGTTCCCTCTATTTTGTGCTGGCTTCCATACTCGACAAGTTTAAGTATATCCAGTACAGCCTGGTGGTTATTCTGGCATTTGTTGGCGTCAAGATGATTCTGTTTCATTTCGAGTGGCCGGAATGGCTGTCTCTGGTCGTTATTATCGGCTTATTGCTTATTGGGGTGCTTGCCTCAATTTGGGCCGAAAAGCGGGAAGCGAAAGGCTAGTTTTTTTCGTTTTGTAGTAATAAGTTCTTGTTCGGAATAAAAAGCAGGCGTTTGGCACTTCTTTTTTTAAAATAGTCGGCTATTTGTCAAGTTTTACCGAACATTATCTTGTAAATTACTGTTAGCTTTGTATGTGACTGATCAAGAGTCCAATCCCCATGAACATTTAATCATCCTGGTAAAAGTAAAAGTAAAATGAAACGGTTATTAGCGTTTTTACGCTTTAAAAAGAAAAAGAAAGAAACTCCCCAAATTTCCAACATCCTCTCCAAAGAAGCAACACCTATTAAATTAGAATTGTTTCGTGATGACAGCGATCTCGGATATTGTTAAGTTTACTTTCTCAAAGAAAAAAAGGAGTTCAAACGAAAGTTTGAACTCCTTTTTAATTTTCAGGAGTTTCCTCCTATTGCTTGATCAGTGTTTTGCTGGCAGAAACCCCGCCATCTACTAATTGAATCTGATAAATACCCGCAGGCAAATTTTTAATCGGAAGCTCCACAAGCATATTCTGAACAGTCCCCAGTTTTTGTTGATACAGACATTGTCCCAACATGTTTAGTACGTTTAATTGAAGCTGCTCACTTACTTCAGGTAACTGAATTTGAATCTGTACCATCTCAGAAGCCGGATTCGGGAAAATCTCCAGTCCGTTTGCCAACGTTGTTTGATTTATCCCGGAGATAATTTCAGTACAAGTTTCACAGTAATCGAAGCAGTAGCTAATTGTTTCTACGTCGGTGTCACCTACACTCAACACTCGATTTATATTCCCATTACCATCATCTATTCCACAATCTAACGTAATGTTGATTTCTGCATCTACCCAAGTGGTGCCATTGACAAATTTGTAAAGTAAATCCTGATTAGACGTGACACTTGTCGTATAAGTCCAGGTACCATCACCATTGTCATTCATAGCCGTAGCAGCCGGATCCCAGCCCTGAAAATTGCCGGCGATATGAATGCCGTTCGGACTAACCGTGCCGCCGTCTGCAACAACTTTAGTCATATCCACTGTAAAGGTAGCATTCACTGAAACCGCCGGAGCAAAACGATAAACCTGTCCATCTACCGGTTCGCCATCCAATGCATCAGTTAAATAATAATAATCGTAAACATCAACTTCCTGTATAGACGGATCACCTGTATTACCGTTTAAATAGTAAAAGGTTCCAAAGTCATAGGTATAGATATCCACCAGGTCTATCAGTCCGATTTTTGGCCCGTTTGAATACCCGTGAACCGGACTCACCACACTATTCTCCCCATAACGCATTTCAATAACGTTGGAGGTTTCATACAGCCAGAGCTGAAAGTTGACATAACTTAACGAAGGGTCTTCATCATAGAATCCGGCATTCTGATATTCCATTTTGAAAATCCTGTTTGGTGCGGTACCCACTAATTCAAAAACGATCGGAGATAAAGAACCTGCACCACTGAAATACCCTCTGTCGATAAGATCAGAACCATATACCGCAATGGCGGGGCTGGCGGAGTAATAATCACCCCCCATGAAGATGGCCCCCAGAAACCCATTCCAGTAAATCGTGTTCATCGTGCCGCCAAATAATTCAAAATCGAAACCAATGGGAGCGGCAAAATCCGGATCGTCCCAGGCCTGCCCATTATTAACAGAGATGCCATTCGTAATTGGCGTATAAGTATCCGTAAAAGCAGAAAAGGAGTAAGGGAAATCCTGCGCCTGCATATTCATGCTAAACAGACAAAAAATAAAGGCAAAAAAAGAATAAAGTACTGAATGTCTCATGCTGTGGTTTTTTAGTATTAAGATGCTTAAAGTTAAGTCATACCCCTAGTATGAGTGGGTGTTTTCCGGAAAATATTTTTTTTTGCAAACTCAACCCACCCACTCCGGGAGCCGAAACATAAACGCCGTTCCTTCATTTATTTTACTCCTTACCCGAATGGTGGCATTGTGCAATTCCATGATTTTTTGGGCAATCGCCAGACCCAAACCTGCCCCTTTCCCATCCCGGGTTGCTCTGGATTGCTGATACCGCTCAAAAATATAAGATTGTTCCTCATCCGGAATAGCTGTACCGGAATTGGCGATTTTTACTTCTACTGCACCATTTACAGACTCCAATGTTATCGTAACATCCCCATGTTCCGGGGTGTATTTAATAGCATTATCCATTAAATTTTGAAGTACACGCTCAACCAGACTTACATCTGCAAAGACCAGCGGAATATCACGGGGTATTGATACTTGAAGATTAATGTTTTTTGCCTTTGCCAAAATCTGGTACTTATGGTAAATGTCCTGGGCTAGTTCTCCGATAAAAAAAGGCTCCTTTTGCAACTCCATTTGTTTTGCTTCCAATTTAGAATATTCAAACAACTGGCTAATGAGGTGCGACAGATTTTCAGCACTGTTGAGTACAATTTGTAAGTAGCGTTGCCGCTCTGCCACACTCAATTGTTCCTCCTTTATTTGAAGTGTTTCAATATAGCCCTGCATAATGGCTAAAGGCGTACGTAAATCATGCGAAACATTGGCGATTAGTTCCCTGCGAAGCATTTCTACCGAACGAAGCTGATCAATGTTTTCTACAATGGAGTCGGCCATCTCATTAAAGGTTTCTCCCAAAACAGGTACATCCCGACTATCCGCGGGAGCGATCCGTACCTTTAAATCGCCTTCCTTAAATCGACGCACGACACCGATGATGTTTCGCAAGCTGCGGGTGATATACCAAATGGCCAATAATCCAATAATAAGCGAACTGATCAGCGTAATGAAAAAGAGCTTACTACCCAGGCTAAACATATAGCTGCCAAATAAAGTAGAACTAACAGCTGATTGCTCTTCACTTGCTAATATGATATACATATAACCCCTTAATGCATCACCTTCAACGATGGGCGCTGCTGAAAAGACTTTTTTCTCTCCGGGATGCCGGGGGTCTGATCCCTTGATAAATGGTTTTTCCCGGGAGGCGATAAAGGTTTTCACCGGATCTAAATCCACACGATCTAATTGCACCCGCTTATAAGGAGCAACATAGGTGATGATCCGCCCTTCCGTATCCAGCAGATAAACTTCTACACTCGGATTAATGACCATCATCGAATGCATAATGTCCTGAATGGCCATCGTGTCCAGACGACCATCTATAAAGGGCCTCACTTCCTTTATGGTACTCTCTGCCAGATTGGCTTGTAATTTTTGACTGACTTTCTGGTAATAATTTTGAGCAGTATAGGTAGAGATGAGGATATAGGTAACTCCTACCAAAATGAGTAAAAAAAGAAAGGTCGCTGATATCTTCCAATAAAGTTTGTTGGTCGTTTTTTCGATGGCCATGGCTAAATATCTTCGTTGAAACGGTAACCCACCCCCCAACTGGTCAGGATATAGGTCGGGTTGTGAATATCTGGTTCGATCTTATTACGGAGGCGGTTGATATGGGAGTTCACCGTATGCTCGTAGCCTTCAAAATCATAACCCCATACCAGGTTTAATATTCGGTTGCGGTCGTAACTTTTCCCTGGGGCCGAGGCCAGCAGGGTGAGCAACTCAAACTCCTTAGGGGAGAGGTCTATCCGTTCTCCATGAATCGTAACCTTCCGCATGTCCAGGTCGATCTGTAGATCCCCAAAAACCAGTATCTGAGCTGAAACCGGACTGGCGGTCTTTCCACCGGATAGCTCCATCCTACGAAAAATGGCTTTTACCCGGGCAATAAATTCCCGCACACTAAAAGGTTTGGTCAGGTAATCGTCAGCCCCCATTTCCAAACCAAGTACCTTGTCAATTTCTTCGGATTTAGCAGTCAGCATCATAATAGGCGTGTGGATTTCCTTTGCCCGAATCCGCCTGCAAATTTCAATGCCGTCCATCCCGGGCAACATCACATCCAGAATGATCAGGTCAAATGTTTCCGACTGGGCTTTTTCAAATCCACTGATGCCATCATAGGCTTTTTGCAAATGGCAATTCAAATCCCTTAAATGGATCTCCAATAATTCGACGATATCCCGGTCGTCTTCCACCACAAGTACCTTCTTCATTTTTTGACTTCGAATTTTTGAATGTCTTGCGCCCCATTTACTTCCTTGGCCCAAATTAGGCCGGAGAGATCACAAAAGTATCACAGAAGCATTGGCTTTGTATATCCCAAAATTCAGGTTCTCCGGCAGGAAACGGTGTCGGGTAGAAAACATTTCGTGCCTTTCGGCGAAATGAAATAATCAGCTTTCTAAAGGCTTTTGATTGTCGAATAACTCTTTATCATATCAGATTACTGGATTTCCTTGTGGGAATAAAACTAATTACAATTATGGCTAATTATTGGAGAAAGCTCATCAATACCCTGATTAATGCTCATAATATTTGACAAGATCTTTTGTGTCAAATACTTCACCAATTAAACATCCCATGCAGGTATAAACCTTGCTGTTTCTTTCGATTAGGTAATCTATTGTTTGTTGATCTTTTGCACTCAGCTTAACTCCTTTTTTTCTTAATTTATACATTCCAATTATTCCATAAATTTGAGATTCCACATCCAAAGAATTAAGGTAGTTTCTGATCCCTTTTACTTTCTTGTTCTGTACGAATTTTTCCATTTTTATCCAATCTTTTGTCGGTTCTCCGGAAAATCCACAACCATCACTAAACAGAACTATGCAATCAATTTCAAGTTTAAAATCTTGAAGGCTTTTTGAAGTTTTAAATATTGAATTGAAGTAATCCAGGTATTCAATTATTCCGGATTCGTCAAAAACTATTTCATGTTGTTTTTTATAGTTACTTAGTACACAATACAATAATTTATCTTCTTTTTTGACCAGGCTTAGGTGGTAGTATTTGCCGTATTCTTGAGTAGTAAATTTTAACCTTGTTTGTTGTGTGTTATTTCCCAATTCTCTATCAATGATGCTTTCCAGACCATTATATCCAAGGTCATCATTAATCAGGGCAATGAGTTCGGTGTATGTGTCAACTTGGTTGATCCTTTTTGCTATTTCATCAAAGTCTATCGAACCAAAATGGATTAAAATAAGTGTTGCTAACAAGTTTATCATCCTAAGTTATTTTTCTATTTGACTTAAGTCGAGCTAAGTAAGACGACCGAATTAATAACAAGTTAAGACAAAATGTCCTAATAGTCCATTTACCCAAACCACCCTCCTCTGATAGTATATGCAGGTAAAAAAAGAAAAATCAAGAAGCTAGGTTTGTATCTAAATTCGGCGTAAAATTACCGTGCTTACGGTTTTATGCCGTCAGACTTGAAGTGATACCATTGGAAACAGCTTTTGAAGCCCTTATCACCAGCTTTGTAGAAAACAGCGTTGGTCAAGTTGATCACTTTTTAAATGACGACCTGTCTCGGCATCTGCGGGAGCAATTAATGCTTCTGTTCCGGGAAAAGCAAATGAAAGTTGCCGGAGTCGGAAATAATGCGAAACTTCACTACGATCAGCTAGTCAGAAGTGATGTCATTTATTGGCTCGACCGAACGCATAATAACCCTTACGAGAATATTTTTTTTGATCTGATGGATGCATTCGTAGAATACCTCAATAGGACCTGCTATACAGGAGTAACCAGCTACGAATTTCATTACGCCTATTATGATCAGGGAAGCTTCTATAAAAGGCACCTGGATCGATTCCGGGATAATAAAAGTAGAGCATTCTCCATGATTATGTATTTGAATGAAGATTGGCAGGCAGGTGATGGCGGAGAATTAGTAATTTACCACGAAGACCACGCTCAACGGATTTCGCCTCTAGGCGGGAAATGCGTATTTTTTAAAAGCGACGAACTCGAACACGAAGTACTACTCAACCATAAACCCAGAATGAGTATTACCGGATGGCTGCGAAGGAATTAAGACCTACAATTTTGAAAACTTGAAAATCCGGGAACTTATACCGTCTCGGATTTCCAGAAAGTATAAACCAGCCGGATAGTTGTTCATGTCCATCCGAATACGTTTGCTAATTGTTGCAGAAGGTATTTTTTGAAGCTCCTCTCCCTGAATATTTAATAAACGCACAATCTCCAAAGCTCCAGTGTTTTCACCTGTATTTTGCAAATTGATTTCTGCAAAAGTCGGATTTGGAAAAAGCGTCCACTCGGATAAAAAATCAGGAGCCTGGGTGCTTACCTCGGAAAGGTTCCAACCTATATCCTCCAATATACCAAGCACAATTGGTCCCGGGTGATGCTCTACTTCTCCCAGATTAGAGAATGGTGTCATCATACTGTTGCCACTGCCATTTGGATAGGTGGCCTCATTTAGATGCGTCACACTGGATCCAAACTGATAATTAGCAACAGCAAAAAGCTTGGGCATTTGATTATTATTGGCCAGGGTCGCCAGCGGCCCGGAGAAAAACAGATTATTACCGGTAAAGGCCTGCTCCAGATTTATGGAAGGATTTTCATAAATGGATTCATCCGTGAGCAACATACCAAAGCCATCTACAATAAAAGAATCATAAATACTTGGCCTGCCCTCCAAATCGGGAAAGGGAAAACTGGGCCCAAGAGGGGCAAAATCTGCGGCCGTAATTGTTCCAAAGGAACCCAGCGAGGCCTCCACTTTTGCCAGCGACAAAATGCCCAGTCCATGTCCCATCTCATGGAGCATCACACTCACAAAATCAAATTGATTGGAAGCAGGGTTGCCATCCAGGCCATAATACCAGTTGTAAGAGGTATTCAGAAAAATATCAAAATCATTTTCCCCCGGTTTTAGATCTGTTCCTGCCATCGCATTGGCTAATGCGGATGGATACCAATAATCAGCAAGCGGCGCATCGGCAAAATCTTTGTTTCCGTTTGGAAGGGTGAGCCCTAAAAATTGATTTGCACCGAGCTCAGCTAAAACCACCCGTACTTCAATATCCACATCCGAAAGCAGGTACTGCCCCCACAGCTGTCCGCAATATTCTACTGCAGCAATTTGTTCCGGAGTACCTCCGACAATGTCAAATTGAAAACTGGCAGTTTGTGCCTGAAGCCCAAGGCTTTTCAGGAAGAAAAAAAGAATCAGGAGCTGAAATCGCATCGGGTAATTTTTTAGGTTTCCCTAAATATAACAGCTTGAAATTGGACAACAAAAAAAAAGAGGCTGCCCGAATTCGGACAACCTCTTCCAGCATTTTAGGAAGCTGTATTATTTAACAATAAATCGCTTGCTATTGATCCGTTTGCCATCGCGCAAACTCAATATATAAACTCCGGCAGGGAAATTTGATACATCAATCAATTCCTCCTGAATGGCCTGATCATTAATGATTTTGGTAAATACTTCTTTACCAACCACATCGTGAATACTCAAGGACACGAGACCACTTGGGCGATCGTAAAATTCAATTTCCAGACGTAGCTGATCCGAAACCGGATTCGGCGAAAGCCGCATAAAAGCAGAAAGTGCCTGGTTCTCAAAAGTGGAAACAAAACAATTTGGCCCGCTATCTACCCGAACAACCGTAATGAAAGTCGAAGAAAGGGAATAGCACTGATCAGATAAGGCTACCACCGCAGCATTTTCTCCGATTTCAGCGGCGAGATTACCGGTGTAGGCAATTCCCCAAACCCGACAAATGCCTGTTTCAGCACCCTCAAAATCAAAACTGGATCCGGCAGGAAGGTCCAGGATTACATTGTTTTCATCGGTAATGATGTATTGATAATTCAAATTCAGGCTGGTTGTGGCAAAGTCAATAACATCCGGCTCGTCATCGCCAACACAAACTTCGACCATATCTCCACCATCTGTAGTTGTGACAATCCCACCGTCTGTTTCCAGGCGGTTTACTATGATTCCGTTCGACAGGCTGAAACAGCCGAGCATATTATTAATGTTCAGACCCACTTCTGCGCCTTCGAGTCCGTCTTCAAAGCTGAGGTGCCAGATGACAGCAGTTCCTGCACCGGTGCCATCCAAATCAAATGGAGGCCCAGCAGGGAGGTCCAGAATATTACCGAGTCCGTCGGCTATTATCCACATGGAGTTTGCGCCCTCCGTACCTGTTAAGCTGACATTGATCAGATCCGGTATGCCGTCACCTACACAGATTGTTGTTGGGTCAGTAGTACTAATATCTCCTCCGTCAACTGCTGTGCGTGTAACAGTAATTGGATTTGATAATTCAAAACAGCCGCTCAGGTCGCCGGCATCCATCCCTAACTCAGCGCCTTCGAGTCCGTCTTCAAAACTGATATGCCAGATCAGGCAGGTACCGCCACCAGCGGTTTCCAAGTCAAACGGCGGTCCGAGTGGCAGGGCTAGAATCGTTCCGAATTCGTCTGTGATCACCCAGCCTGAATTCGACCCCACAGCACCCACCAGAGTGACATTAATCGGATCCGGATTACCATCGCCAACACAAATTTCCGTTGGGTCGTTGGTCGAGATTTCACCACCGGTTACACTGTTACGAACAACGGTGATTGGATTTGACAGACTGTAACAACCTACCAGATCACTGGCATTTTGACCTACTTCTGCACCTTCGAGGCCATCTTCAAAGCTGAGGTGCCAGATCAGACAGGTACCAGCACCAGCACCGTCCAGATCAAAAGGCGGACCAGCAGGCAGATCGAGAATGTTTCCGGCCTGGTCGGTTATGACCCAGGCTGAATTAGCACCTTCCTCGCCCGTAAGGGTAACATTAATCAGATCTGGCACACCATCACTTACACAGATAGTGGTTGGATCAGAAGTCGTTATGGATCCACCGTCCACACCCGTACGGGTTACTTCGATCGGATTAGACAGATCGAAACAACCGGAAAGTTCAGTCGCATTGTTTCCGATTACTGCTCCTTCGAGGCCATCTTCAAAGCTGAGGTGCCAGATGAGGCAGATACCACCACCAGCACCTTCCAAATCAAAAGGCGGGCCAGCGGGCAGGTCGAGAATGTTTCCGGCCTGGTCGGTTATGACCCAGGCTGAATTAGCTCCTTCCGAACCGGTAAGTGTAACGTTGATCGGATCTGCTGTGCCATCACCGGCACAGATTTCCGTCGGACTATTGGTCGTGATTACCCCGCCTGCGACAGCGTTTCGGGTAACCGAAATAAAGTTTGAAAGGGAGAAACATCCTTCAATATCGGTTACATTATTTCCAACAACTGCCCCCACAATACCTTCTACATAACTCAAATGCCAGATGAAACAGGTTCCACCGCCAGCACCTTCGAGGTCGAATGGCGGGCCTGCAGGTAATGCCAGAATATTTCCCAGATCATCGGTGATTAACCAGGCAGAGTTGGTTCCGGTATTCCCTTCAAGAGTTACATTAATGGGGTTTGGAATCGCATCACCTACACAAATGTCGGTCGGATCGGTGGTGGAGATCGTACCACCAGTCGTAAATCCTTCATAGCGTGTTACCACGATCGGCTCAGAAAGATCAAAGCATCCTTCCAGATCATTGGCATTCAATCCTACCTCTGCACCAACAAGTCCGTCTTCGAAGCTCAGGTGCCAGATTAAACTGATTCCCGGGCCAGCGTTTTCAAAATTAAAGGGAGGGCCAACTGGTAACTCCAGGATCATACCCATGGCATCTGTGATGACCCAGGCTGAATTGCTGCCCTCGCTTCCGCTAACACTAATATCAATCAGGTCGTCGCTGCCATCGCCTACACAGAGGGTAGTCGCATCATCGGTAGAAAGGATACCCCCATTTACGCCATTCCGAGTAACCGTAATGGGATTAGACAAGTCAAAACAACCTGTCAGGTCGCTGGCATTGTTTCCAACAACAGCACCATCCAGATCATCATCAAAGCTGATATGCCAAATCAAACAGGTACCGCCACCGGCACCCTCCAGGTCAAATGGCGGACCAGCTGGTAAGGCCAAAATAGTGCCGTCAGCATCAGTAATCACCCAGGCTGAATTTAATCCGATATTCCCGCTCAGGGACACATCAATCGGATCGGCTACCCCGTCTCCTGCACATATTTCCGTTGGATCCGTGGTGCTTATTTCGCCGCCATCCACAGCTGTGCGCGTTACCTGAATTGGATTGGACAGGTCGAAACAACCTTCCAGATCGTCTGCGTTTAGACCGACTTCGGCTCCAATCAAGCCATCCTCAAAGCTGAGGTGCCAGATAAAGCAAATACCTGGGCCTGCGCCTTCCAGATCAAACGGTGGACCAGCGGGAAGCGCCAGGATGTTAGATTGATTATCGGTAATCACCCAAGCCGAGTTGCTACCTTCATTCCCCGAAAGGGATACATTTATTGGATCAGAAACGCCATCTCCTGTGCAAATGCCGACTGGGTCAGTAGTTGATATGCTACCACCATTAACCCCATTTCGGGTTACAGTAATAGCATTGGATAGTTCAAAACAACCAGTGAGGTCATTGGTGTTTTCACCTATACCGGCTCCTTCCAAATCGTCTTCATAGCTAATATGCCAGATTTGACAAATGCCTCCGCCAGCACCTTCCAGGTTAAATGGCGGACCGACAGGAAGTGACAGAATGGTACCGGTTACATCGGTGATCACCCAGCCGGAATTTGTTCCGGATGCACCAATGAGATCCACGTCAATTGGATCCGGGATTCCATCACCTGCACAAATCACGGTTGGATCTGTTGTGAAAATACTGCCGCCACTTACTTCGCAACCGGCAATACTGGCATTTTCAGCACACAGACTATTTACATCTACGGCTGTCCAGTTACCGGAATCGTTTCCTGTGCCATCATATTCCAGCGAGGCACTGCCTGCCCAGGATGGTACAAAGTCTCCCAAACTCCAGATGCCGGCCATGCCGGCAACGCTTGACCGAACATGCCCGGTAGAACCCCATTCTACATAATCAATGATTGCATTGGGGTTGGTGAATTGATTGGAGATGTAAAATGCCAGCTCTCCATCAGCTGCTCCGCCAAGTGGAAAACCGGAAACGACAACCAACTGACCAGGCTCCAGCGCTAAGGAGCCACATTCTACTGTCAGCGTGGAGAGTTGCGCATAATTCGGGTATTCGCATAAAAAGTAATTAGCGATCGGTTCAATATTTGTTCCGATATTTTTGATCTCAATAGTTCCGTTGGGATCAATTTCATTGATGATGACCTGGGCCTTCAAACCAGATGCACCAAGTAAAAAAACGAATAGGCTTAAGGCAAAGCCAATTCGTGGATTGCATAAAAATTTCGGCATGAGTTGTGGTATTTGGTTGATAAACAGTACAAAAGTAACTTACTCTGAGATAGAAACCCCAAATCTCCGAAAATGTTAGCTGCGTAAAATCAAGAACTACTTACAAATTTATCACTGCGGTTAGTTTCAGACAATTGGTGGTTTTTTATAAACAAAAACAGGTCACTCTGAATGCCCAGAATGACCTGTTTTTGTTTATAAAAAGTACACTATTTAGTGTGCAACCGTTAAGGAGACATATTTGCGGAAGGCACTGCCTTCTAATCCCAGTTGGAATAATCCGGCAGGAAGTTTACCCAAAGAAATCTCAACTTGTTGCTGACCTTTTAGCAGATTTGTCTGTCCCAGTTGTTTAACCAGCCGGCCGCTAAAATCATACAAATTGATTTGAAGATCATCGACTGCCGCCTCAGACTGAATAGCCAGGGTTACAGATTCCTGCGCCGGGTTTGGGAATACATTCATTTGGAATGGAGCCAGTTGTATCTCCTGGGCGGAAACCGGTGTGTATTCAATTTTTTCAAAAAGGAACAGGCCATTGTGCATATCGGAAAGTAATACGTTGCCACTGGGTAACAGCGGGTAAACACCCCAGGCACCCCGATAGGAAGCATCATTTGGCTGATCGTAGGTGTCGTAGTAGGCAATTCTAACAGGCGCAGCAGGATTTGACAGGTCAAAAACCTGCAGTCCGTCATAGTAGTAAGAAACATAGAGCTTATCATCGCGTACGATCAGGTTATGTGCAATTTCCGATGGATGCCCAGATTCCGCACTAAAAGTGCTGACTACATGGATATCGGAAAAATCTGATACATCTACCACTTTTAGATCTTTACCATGTGTTTCATCGGCCAGGTAATAGTATTGTCCGTCGGGGTGCAACCAACCCGAGTGGTTATATCCCTGTTGCTCGTAATCGGTCATTGTACCAAGTAGTACCGGGTTATCAGTGTCTGTAAAATCAACAACATAGAACCCGGAAGTCCCACAATTTAAATAGGCAATGTTATCTTTTACGTAAATATCGTGTACATAAGGGATGCTCAGGTTTGCATTCGGGAACGAACCCAATACAACGGGAGAGGTCGGATCATCCAGCGATAATACGCTCAGCGCATAATTGGTCGAGCCTACAGAAACACCGCAAGCATAAAGCCGCGCCTGTGATTCTTCAATGAAAACATTGTGCGCGCGGCGGATGAGATCCGATTCATTATATACCAAGGTCGTGCTGTTGGGCAGGTCTGAAATGTCGATGATTTGCAGGGTGCTGGAGCCCTCATCGGCAACCGTATAGAGATACCCGTTATAAGCATGATAATCCCGGTGAACCAAATTAGAACCGCCGGCAGTTCCGGGTACAAAGGCATCTGGCAACTCTTCCGAGTCGGCTCCTTCTGTAACGTTAAAGAAATGTACCCCATCTGTACCACCCATAATGGCAAATTCCTGTCCGTTTACTTCAACGCCCCATATATCATTATACCTGCTACCCAGCCAGCTGGTTGGGGTAATATCGTCGTTGTGCCAGTTGTATAACATGGTCGCTTCTTCGGCCTGAGCCAGAAGCAAATGAGAAGCCAAAAGAATACAAAGCGAAGCTAAAAGTGATTTCATTGTTTGGATTTTCACAAATGATAAGTTCTTGTTCATGAATATGAATACGAACTATAAAAGTTGAATAGACTCTAAAGGTAAAAAAACCGATCATTTCTGTTTGTCGGTCAGGAGCAGAATGTGATAAAGCACTTGATAATGTTGAATGCTGAATTTTTAGTTTTTAATTTAAAAATGCTATCGGAAAATTCAGCATTCTTAGTTAAATGATAGTGATCCGCTGAGTAGTTCTTATTTTGAGCAACAGAAAACCAACCACAATGATAAAATCAATCTTCATACCTACTTTATACCTTTTTCTTTTTTGCCTTTCGGCGAATATGCTTTCGGCGCAAGCCGATATCCTGACCCAACTCCGGGAGATCGCCATTGTTGATCAAAAAGTCATGATGCCGATGCGCGACGGGGTGCGGCTGTGTACGGATATTTACCGCCCGAAAACAGATAAACCGGTACCGGTGATTTTCTCAAAGACTCCCTATAACTTCAATAGCTGGGGTGATGGGGAGTTGCGTACCCGCACATTCGAACGAGCTCTGGAGGCAGTAAGCCGGGGATATGCTTATGTCGTCCAAAACGAGCGGGGCAGGTATTTTTCAGAAGGGGAGTGGGATATCCTGGGCCTCCCGGTAACGGATGGTTACGATGCGCTAACCTGGATGGCCGAACAATCCTGGTGCAACGGAAAGGTTGGCACCCTGGGTTGTTCTTCTACCGCCGAATGGCAAATGTCGCTGGCTGCAATGGATCATCCGGCGCATGTGGCTATGGTGCCTCAAGGCTTCGGAGCCGGTGTTGGAGTAGTCGGTGATTTTTACGAACAAGGAAATTGGTACCGGGGTGGAGCAGAGCAAATGCTTTTTATCTCCTGGTTATATAGTGTGCAAAATGACCGTATTCGTCCGACTTTTCCGGCGGATGCTACGCAGGAGGAATTGATCCGGGCTTCCCGTTCTTTTGATCTGGCCTCGGAGCGCCCCAAGGTTGATTGGTCGGAAGCTTTCTGGCATTTACCGGTGCAGGATCTGATCAAATCAGTTGACGGACCAATCGGAATTTACGAAAAAATGATTCGGCGAAAGCCCAATGACCCAGCCTGGTTTGAAGGCGCCTTATACCATGACTATATGCCTTTTGGGGTGCCCAGTTTTTGGTTTGCGAGTTGGTATGATGTTTCTACCGGCCCCAACCTGGCACTATTTAACCACATACGAAACAGTACACCCGACCCGGAGGTCGCCGAAAACCAATATCTGCTGATCGCACCTGTTTTGCATTGTGCTTATACCCGTTCTACAGAGAATACCATTGTTGGCGAACGCTCGGTCGGAGATGCCCGTTTTAACCACGACGAGCTGGTTTTTGCCTGGTTTGACTTTTGGCTGAAAGGGGACCAGACCCAGAGTCCGGATCAAATGCCCCGGGTGAAGTATTATACCATGGGACAAAATATCTGGCAGGAGTCTGATACCTGGCCACCGGCAAATACCAAAATGAAACCCATGTATTTGAATAGTGTATCGGGGGCAAACAGCCTTTTTGGTGATGGTACATTGAGTTGGACAAACCCGGCTGTCAAAAAAGACAGGGCTGACGTATTTACTTACGACCCCATGAATCCGGTCATGAGTTATGGCGGGAATGTCTGTTGTACGGGCAATGCGATTGAGGGTGGTTCCTTCGACCAACGCGCCATGGAAACCCGGCAGGATATTTTGGTTTATACTTCGGATGTATTGACAGAAGGCCTGGAAGTGAGCGGCTTTATTGAGACCACGTTATACGTTTCCTCTGATGCAAAGGATACCGATTTTACGATCAAATTAATTGATGTGTATCCCGACGGACGCGCTTATAATCTGGATGAAACAATTATGCGGGCCCGTTACCGGGAAGGGTTTGACAAGGAAGTGTTTATGGAAGCCGGGAAGGTGTATAAATTGGAGTTACCGGCCATGTCAACAAGTAATTATTTTGCGCCCGGCCATCAGATTCGCATTGAAATATCAAGCAGTAATTTTCCGCGATTTGTGAGAAATCTAAATACCGGCGGAAATAACTATGATGAATCGGAAGGTATATTGGCCAGAAACCAGGTCCATTTTTCAAGTGAATATCCTTCACAGATTAAGTTGCCGATAGTGGAATAATTAAACATGAGTCATCCCGAATTTTGAGCCTACATAAAAAAGAGGCAATTTGAGTTGGCAGCTCTTAAACGGTAAATCGGTATCGAAGCAATTCGGTACCGATTTCCTGTTCTATGGGCCCACTATCTAAGGAAAGGTGCC
>JAGQWR010000074.1:0-175 GCA_020437105.1 Saprospiraceae bacterium | reverse complement strand
CATAATGCAGTTGTTTAAAAACACGAACCCCATCTCCGTAGGAGATAAATCTTTGTAGACAATAAGCCAAACCAAAACCTAAACCCCGTAGGGGTGACACATGGAATTATAGGAAGCACATGGCTATCTGCTAAAACTAAACATCCCGAATTTCAGAGCAATCTGAAATTCGGGA
>JAGQWR010000073.1:3728-32700 GCA_020437105.1 Saprospiraceae bacterium | reverse complement strand
CGTTAAAAATACTCGCCATAGCTAAGGCTATGCCTGCGTTTTTTGCCTTGTAGGCCAAAAAAATAAAGTTGCTAAAATTTCCCAAACCACTTTCGTTTGGGTATAGTTTGAAAGAACAGCAGCTTATAATTTCAAAATGAATTAACATGAAATACATTCCTCTTATATTTTTAGCGGCCAGTTTTATGTGTTGCAGTAGCAATGTGCCTATGGATGCAAATGACCTGGTAGAAAAGGGTGAGACTTTGTGGAACAAGGGAGACACAGAATCTGCCATGACCGCTTTTAATGAAGCGGTAGAATTAGACGATGAAAATATCGATGCCTTCTATTACCGGGCATTACTAAAGGAAGATCTGGGTGATTTGGAAGGAGCTATGCACGATTATGATCGGGCTATAGAATTAAATAATTCATTTATTTATTACTACCAACGGCGTCTTTGGCCATACTACTCCAGGGCTGCATTAAAACTGGCTCTCGGCAATTTGGAAGGTGCTATCGCTGATTACAGTCTGGCAATTACAGTCAAGTCGGATGAGGTTTTTTTATACATTGAAAGAGGATTAATCCTGAAACTACTTGGCGACATGGAAGGCGCTCTATCCGATTTCACCCAGGCTATTCAGCTTGATTCATCATACGCCGATGCCTATTACAATAGAGGCATACTCAGACATTTGCTCCAAGACAAGCAAGGAGCTTTAGCAGATTTAGACAAAGCCATTGAATTAAATCCGGCCGAAGGAGCTTACTACAGCAACAGAGGGTATCTAAGACAAACCCTTTACGATTCGGAAGGAGCAATTGCAGACTGTGAAAAAGCGATTGAATTAAACCCGAATGACGCGGTTGTTTACATAAATACAGCACTTGTAAGGCAAGTCAACGGAGACATTAAAGGGGCCCTTATTGACCTGAATAAAGCAATTGAATTAAACCCGAACGACCCGGTTTCTTACAATAATAGAGGGTACCTGAAACAACTCAGAGGCAATTTCAAGGGTGCCATGGATGATTATAATAAAGCGATTAAATTATCACCATTTGATTCGAGTCCATATTTTAGTAGAGCAGGGTTAAAATTTGAAATTAAGGATATATCAGGCGCATGTGAAGACTGGACCAAGGCACTTGATCTTGGAAACCCCATGGCCCTTAGTATGCTAGAGAAGTATTGCAAATAAGTGTGTATCTTGATATGGATGCAACAAACCACCAGAATAACTTGTTAAGCCCTAAAATGAATACTAAAAAACCGATTATAGCGCTTTTCAGCCTTTTTCTAATTTACTCCTGCAATATCCGGAAGGAGGAGGTTAGTTCGCTGGATCCGGTCAATTGGAACAATAGAGCAGTAAGTCACGTCTTAAGCGACTCCTTATTGACCGGAACAAGTTACTTGTCAGTCTATTCTCAAATTTATAGTCAGACAGAACATAAAACCCAGGACTTAACGGCTACCATAAGTTTGCGGAACACCAACCGGTCAGACACCATTTACATCACAAAAGCCGAATATTTTGACACCGGAGGAAAATTAATCCGAACCTATTTTGACAAACCTATTTTCATCGCTCCTTTAGAGACAGTTGAAATTGTCATTGATGAAATTGACCAGGAAGGCGGAACAGGTGCCAATTTCCTGTTTGATTGGATGATTGACCCATCACTAAGCGAGCCCTTATTTGAGGCTGTAATGATCTCCACCTCCGGACAACAGGGCTTATCTTTCTCCACGCAGGGAAAACGAATCAACTAATTCCTGTAATTACCCGCTTACATAGCGGCTCTTTGGCGAATTAAGGCTATACCCAAACAACTTCGTTTCGGGTATAAATGCATTTGTAAAATTGATTCCGTGTTAATTTTAAAAGCCCCAAAACTGGTCACCATTAACCAAAAACTTGCATATGTCCGAAAATTTATTAATATGGGGCGTTATTTTATCAAAAACAGATAAATTCTATAATTATGGGTGAAACAAAAGTATTTAATACAACAAATAAGCCTACCACAAGAGAAAAAGAAAATTTAATAAACTTTTTATTTGACAACCTACAGGAATACGGAGATCCAAGGTCTGATATTGAAAAATGTGTAAACTACTCTTTAAAAGAAGTTCCTTCATTTGGGGGGTTCATTATCGTTTCATTTCTGGAAAGTGAAATTTCGGGTGTAGTTGTTGTGAATCAAACGGGTATGGAAGATTACATCCCGGAAAACATCCTGGTATATATTGCCACGCACAAAATGCATAGAGGCAAGGGAATTGGTAAAATGTTGATGCAAAAGGCTATGGAGTTGGCAAAAGGAAGCATTGCCTTACATGTAGAACCTGAGAATCCTGCACGATTTTTATATGAGAAATTGGGATTCAGCAGTAAGTATTTAGAAATGCGCTATAAAAAACAATAAGTAATGGCCTTTATAACATTAGATATAAAAAAGTTGAAGTCAAATTTTGACTTACTCAACGCCGTTTTTGTGAAAAACAATATACAGTGGTCGGTTGTCACTAAAATGTTTAGTGGCAGTAAAAGTTATCTTACGGAATTATTAAAATTCGACATCCCGCAAGTCTGTGATTCACGTGTATCAAATTTAAAAGTAATCAAGGCCATTAATCCGGACATCGAAACTATTTACATTAAACCGCCTGCCAAACGCTCCATAGCAAATGTGGTCACTTATGCAGATATCAGCGTAAACACCGAATTTCAAACCATAAAATATTTATCCAAAGAAGCTAAAAAGCAGAACAAAATTCACAAGGTCATTATAATGATCGAACTTGGAGAATTACGAGAAGGTGTTTTAGGTGATGATTTCATGGATTTTTACGAAAGTGTTTTTCGTTTAGAAAACATCAAGGTTGTTGGAATTGGTGCAAATTTATCCTGCCTGTATGGCGTCCTGCCAAATCATGATAAATTAATCCAATTAAGTTTATACAAACAGTTAATTGAAGCAAAATTCAACAAAGAAATATCTTATGTTTCTGGCGGTACATCTGTTACTATTCCACTCATTTTCCAAAACCTGCTACCCAAAGGAATAAATCACTTCAGAGTTGGAGAAACACTATTTTTAGGAACGGATGTTTACAACAACAGACCTTTCAAAAAAATGAACTCTGATGTGTTTAAATTATATTCTGAAATCATTGAATTAACAGTAAAACCAGTTGTTCCTGCCGGAGATTTTGGCCCTAATCTTCAGGGAGAGAATGTAACATTTGATCAATCAAAAATCGGAGACACCTCAAACAGGGCGATCATCGACATTGGCATACTTGATGTGGATGTAAACCATCTGGAATTGGTTGATAAATCCATAAAAATTGTAGGTGCTACTTCAGATATGATTGTTATCGATCTATATGAAAACCGAAAAAACTATAAAGTTGGCGACTTAATTGAGTTTAAAATGGACTACATGGGAACACTTCGTATATTAAACTCCAAATATATTGAAAAAAGGGTAACACGCTAAATGGAATAGTCTTAAAACGACAGCACATCGCATTATCAGGCAACTTGGTCTGACGAAAAAAACACCCCTGACTAAATGTCAAAAAGATTTAGAACGCATTTGGTATTTACACTTCGACACATTAGCAGTAAATTTTATCCTGTTCTTTTTTATTACTTTGTTGAGACCATTCTTCAAAACATAATAAACTGAGTTAAAAGATGAACAAAGGACGTTTAGAAGCATTTAGCGATGGAGTCTTAGCAATCATCATTACCATCATGGTACTTGAAATCAAGGTGCCACATGGAGAAGCATTTTCAGACTTATCCCCACTACTCCCCATCTTTCTAAGTTACATATTGAGTTTCATTTATCTGGGTATTTACTGGAACAACCACCATCACATGATGCAAACGGTTACCCAGGTTACAGGTAGCGTTCTTTGGGCGAATCTACACCTCCTTTTTTGGCTTTCCTTGGTGCCCTTTGCAACTGGCTGGATGGGAGAAAATCACTTTAGTGCCATGCCTATGGCACTGTATGGCCTTATTCTATTAATGGCAGCTATTGCTTATTTCATTTTACAGCATCAAATTATTAAGTCGCAGGGAAAAAATTCCCTCCTGGCTAAGGCTATTGGCAAGGATAAAAAGGGCAAACTATCTCCTATTATGTATGGTGCAGCTATTGCATCCTGCTGGATCTCTCCCTGGATTGGAGGTGTCATATATATTTTGGTTGCCTTAATGTGGCTAATCCCGGACAGTCGAATTGAACGTCTGGTTAATGCGGATTAAACCCGGTAATTATTGCATTCGTAACCACTTCTAAAACCCAAGGCTAAACGACCTGACAGGTTGGCAACCTGTCAGGTTACCAACCTATTAACAAATCACAACCAGCTGTTTTTCAATTAATTACACAAATGGACCTGTCAGGTCGGCAACCTGTCAGGTCCATTTTAGCCAGCGCCTTGCTGACAGTAGATGGGATCTAATTTACCCTGGGCAACATCCGAAAGACAAAACCCCACACAATGACGTACATTAATATGAAATATTATTCATATCTTCATACATCAATGATTCAATTATACCCTACCTAAGCCTATTTACCACAAATTAAATTTCAAGAGATGAAAGAACACCAAATTTTAATTGTCGGCGGCGGCACTGCAGGAATCATGGTTGCTTCTCAGTTACGCCAGGCAAATCCAACCCTGGATATTGGATTAATTGAGCCGGCTGAAACCCATTACTATCAACCAGCGTGGACATTAGTTGGAGCCAATGCCTACAAATTTGAAGACACCGCCCGCCCAATGAAGCAGTTAATTCCCAAGGGAGTTAACTGGATAAAGGAATATGCTGCATCATTTGATCCTTCAAACAATCGGGTTACCACAAAAGACGGGAATACATTCACCTATGAATATTTGGTGGTTTGTCCCGGATTGAAAATTGATCCTTCCATGGTAGAAGGACTTTCGGAAGTAATGGACAGCGGTGCAGTTTGCAGTAACTATACCAATCCTAAACATACTTGGGATGTAATTAAAAATTTCAAGGGAGGCACAGCACTTTTCACACAGGCCAATACCCCTATTAAATGTGGCGGTGCTCCTCAAAAGATCATGTACCTGGCAGACGACCATTTTAGAAAAAGTGGAGTCAGAAGCAAGTCACAGGTGTTGTACGCACTTCCTGCCGGAGCAATCTTTGGTGTCAAAGAAATCGCAGAAACGCTTATGGATGTGGTGGATCGGAAGGATATTAATCTCCGATTTGGACATGAATTAGTAAAAGTAGACGGCGCAAATCAAATCGCCTGGTACAAAATGGGACCCGACTTCAAAGACTACAATCATAAGGATCTCAAAATCAGCACTGATGGAGACCTCACCGGGATCCACTACGATATGATGCACCTGGCTCCTCCACAAAGATCTCCCGATTTTATCAAAAACTCGCCACTTGCAACAGCAGGGGGATGGCTATCTGTTGATCCAAAAACAATGCAGCACACCAAGTTTCAAAACATTTTTGGCTTAGGTGATGTGGCTGAGCTTCCTACTGCAAAAACAGGAGCTGCCATTAGAAAACAAGTGCCTGTTGTTGTTGCCAACCTATTATCTATGGTCAAGAATGCCAAAATTTCCGAAAAACACTACGATGGCTATTCCTCCTGTCCACTGGTTACTGGCTACGGCAAAATGGTTTTAGCGGAATTTGATTACGACAAAAAATTCATGCCAGACCCAAAACTTAAGCAGTTGTTGCTCTTTAACTCCAACAAAGAACACTGGCGCTTATGGATACTTAAAAAGTATCTGCTCCCCTATTTGTATTGGAATAAAATGATGAAAGGAAAGGACGTTTAAAGAATACAAGCCAGCATATACACAAGCCGCAATTTACCGAATGGAGCAAATTGCGGCTTTTTACGTTTATACCCTAACCACTTTCGCCTAAGCATAAAAGCAACAATAAGGCGCATATGGATATAGATTATTCTATTTTTACTGAATAATTAGACTTGTCCAACTGGGCATGAATGAGCGAAAGCGAAGCAAATTTTATTTTGAACAAGGCAAAAAACCTGCCTGCCTTGCTGGCGCAAGCCGAAAGCAGGCAGGCGTAGACGATGCCTTAGCATCGGCGAGGCTTTTTAACGAAGTGCAAGATAAAATTTGTCGTTTGCAGCCATTTGAGGCTCCAGTTGGACAAGTCTATTAGTCCAATCCGGAAAAACTATTTCGTGACCCGGCTAACTTTAGGTTTACAGGTCCCGCTCTACCATCCGCTCAACGTAGTTACATGAAAACTAAATTTCAAACACTGCTAGTTACTGGAATTATTATCCTTTTCCAGCATCTGGTAATTGCACAGACAGCCCCAAACCAACATTTTCTGTCCAGCCTGGGTATGGTAGATAGCTTATACTCCGAAGTTTTAAAGGAGTTTAGAGAGATATACGTCCAACTTCCCCGGGATTATAACCCGGAGAGCGATCAAAAATATCCGGTCGTTTTCCTTTTAGACGGAGAAGTATTTCTGCCCGCAGTTTGTACCGTTCACGACTTTTACAGTGGCGGATTTATGCCCGAAATGGTCATAGTTGGCATTTCCAATAGTACAAACCGCTTAAGAGATTTAACCACCTCTACGGTCAAAACCATGTATGGAATGCCCTTCACTCAAACAAATGGGGAGGCTGCCAATTTCGTTAGGTTCATCGAGAAGGAACTCATTCCTTTTGTAGAGAAAAAATACCCTGTAACCAATTACAGAACACTAATTGGTCATTCCTATGGAGGATTATTTTCTATTTACACACTACTTAATTACCCGCATTTGTTTGCTAATTTCTTAGCGATAGACCCAAGCCTGGATTGGGATGACCAAAAACTACTCAAAGAGTCAGTTGATAAATTGGCTACTAAAAGTTATAAAGGCAAATCCTTATTCATGTCGTTAAGTGGGCAACTGCACATGCAGAACTACGCAATAACTATCGACAATGTGATGCAAGACACCTCGGACTACACACTGTTTGCCCGTTCAAATATTGCCTTTTCAAACCAGGTGCAGGAGAACCCGGAAAACGGATTGCGTTTTGCCTGGAAATTTTATCCAAACGATTTGCATGGCACCATCCCGCTACCTTCAATAATGGATGGTTTACTATCCATATTTGAATGGTTTCAGTGGGAAAATACAGACAGGATAAATTCACCCGATACACCTACTGAAGAATTACTCCGCATTATCAAATACCGGGAAAAGAAACTTGAAAATCATTTTGGTTATCCGGCAGCTCCGTATCCTGAGGAGCTCCTGAATATGTCAGGCTATATGAATATGGATATGCAACAAACTGAAAAAGCGAAAATGTATTTTGACCTGACAATTGAATATTTTCCCAACAGTGCAAATGCTTATGATTCGCTGGCTGATTATTATGAAGCAAAAAAGGATTATGTGAATGCCTTAAAATCCGTGACCAAAGCGTTTGAGTTAAGTGGAGATGAATACTACAAAGACCGAATGAAAGAACTAGCCATTAAAAAAGAGGAGTAAGATGGGCATTGAAATCGAACGAAAATTTTTACTTGCCAATTCAGATTGGAAGAAACAGGCAGGTCAGGGGATAGAAATCAAGCAAGGATATATCGACCCCTTATCTGAAAACACTGTTCGGATTCGAATAAAAGGAAACAGAGGATATTTAACCATAAAAGGTAAAACTATAAATACAACTCGCCAGGAATTCGAGTATGAAATTCCTCTGCAAGATGCCATTGAACTTCTCCACCTGTGTCACCAACCGATAATTGAAAAGGTTAGACATGAAGTACTTCACCAGGGAGCAACCTGGGAAATCGACGAATTTAAAGGCGCAAACATGGGATTGGTCATTGCTGAAATAGAGCTTGATCACGAGGATAAGTCTATTGAACTCCCCTCCTGGATTGGCAAGGAAGTTTCAAGTGAAGTAAAATACTATAATTCAAATTTGATATACTCCCCGTTTTCAGCGTGGTAAAAATTATAAGCGCTGGCCTAAGATCAAATGGCACATGGACAACGAACAAACTGCAATTAAAACTACCTATTTTAGCATAATTGGAAATACCTGCCTGGCCATCATAAAAGGACTTGCTGGCGTTTTTGGAAATTCTTTTGCTCTGATAGCAGATGCGATCGAGTCAACAACAGATATTTTTTCGTCCCTCCTGGTATTGTTTGGATTGAAGTACGCCAAAAGACCTGCTGACAAAAACCACCCTTATGGTCACGGAAAAATCGAACCCCTGATAACGTTTATTGTTGTTGCTTTTCTTGTTACCTCTGCTACACTTATCGCACATGAAAGCATTCAAAACATCCAAACACCCCATGAAACGCCAAAACCCTGGACCTTAATCATCTTAGTTTCAATTATTTTATGGAAAGAAATTTCCTATCGAATCGTAATTAAAAAGAGTATTGAGACAAACAGTACTTCTTTAAGGGCTGATGCCTGGCATCATAGAAGCGATGCAATCACCTCAATAATGGCATTTATAGGGATATCTATTTCATTAATTTTCGGAAAAGGATTTGAAACAGCAGATGATTGGGCTGCCCTTTTTGCTTCTGCATTTATTTTATATAATAGCTATTTAATTTTCAGACCAGCCCTTGGTGAGATAATGGACGAACACCTGTACGACGACCTCGTTGCAGAAATCAGAGTAAAATCATTAATTGTTCCGGGAATCCTTGACACAGAAAAATGTTTCATCCGAAAAGCAGGAATGAAATACCACGTAGATTTACACGCTATTGTGGACGGGAAAATCTCTGTAAGGGAAGGACACGATTTAGCACATAATTTAAAGGATCACTTACTTACCGAAATCTCAAATCTGGAGGGCATTTTAATCCATATTGAACCGAAAGAGTAATGAAAAATTATAATATTTTATCCCTATCCCTATCCTTAATAACTGGAATCTGCTATGGTCAGGGCGACCTGGATTATTTAAAAGAAAATTTATACCTGACAGAATACTACAAGAATCCTTTTGACTGTGATGGTTTGCCAGATGATGGCATTTATTCCCTTGACGACCGTATTTGTGCAAACCTAAAATTACAAGAGGCGGATTCAACTTTAAGTTTTTATTATAACGAAATAAAAATAGCATTGCTTTCTATTCATAACGCACAACTTATTCAAAGCTTTGAAACCTTGCAACAATCCTGGAGAACATACAGAGACCTGCATTGTGATACACTATATGGGGGATATGAAACTCATACAGGTGCGGTGCTATACATGACAGAAATGAGGCGCTTAACCGAGGTTAGAATCGAAGAGATGAAAAGCTTATTAGATATTTACACAAATGAATAAAGCCTGGCAATG
The DNA here is from genome assembly GCA_020437105.1 of Saprospiraceae bacterium. GTDB lineage: Bacteria > Bacteroidota > Bacteroidia > Chitinophagales > Saprospiraceae > JAAEZH01. The sequence continues at coordinate 23,310 of JAGQWR010000073.1, read as the reverse complement.
AATTACTTTTCCTCCAATGAAACTGCAGCCCGTTACTCCAAAGGGCGCCCAAACTTTCACCCTGTTTCAATTCAAAAGATTAAAACATTTCTGCAAATTGAGCATAAACTAGAGCGTGTGGTCGACATTGCCTGCGGTACAGGTTTATCCACAGAGGCCCTTTTGGATATTGCTGAAAATGTTTTCGGTACGGACACCTCACCGGAGATGCTGAAAAATGCCCGGTCGAAAGAAGTAATTAATTATGCCATTGCGCAGGCAGAAAAGCAGCCTTTTGAAGACAACACATTCGATTTGGTGACAGTTTGTTCTGCTGTTCACTGGTTTAGAATAGATGATTTCTTATTGGAGGCAAATCGCCTCTTAAAAAGCAAGGCATTTTTGGTTCTCTACGACAACTATTTTATTTCAGAGATGGAGGGAGTTCCCGAGTTTTCAGACTGGTTTCCGGAGATTTATCTTAAACGGTTTCCTTCACCAAAAAGAAGAAACGACTATGACTGGAGCAATTCAAACTTAAGAAATAAAAACTTTTCGGTTGTTTCAGAAGATCACTTCAAGAACGAAATAACCTTTACCAAACATGAACTCATATTATACCTCACCTCGCAAAGTAATATAACTGATGCAGTTATCAGGGGTGAAAAATACCCGGAAATTGAATTTTGGTTAAACCAGGAACTCTCTCAATTTTTTGCCAAAAAAAATAGTTCGCGGATTATATATTTCGGAAATTGGATGAAATATTTAAAACGAAATGCCTGACCCGAAATTATAAAACATATTTCTCAAACAAATCATTCAACACTAATCCGGGATCCTCACACAATCCGGTATGTACTTTTGAATGCTGAATAATTGTACTCCTGGAAGCTGTAAGCCAACGGAATCTACTCGCTAAATCCAATTTGGCAATATACCCACCTTCCGGACTACCCTGGCAAATTAAATCCCAACTTTTGAGATAAGAAGTGAGTGTAGTGAGATCCACTTCCGTGGAAAAAGCACACAAGCGTGCTTCATCAATGTGGTATTTCACATCCAGAAATTTTTTTCTTCTGGAAAAAAGAATAACTCCCACATTAATAAATTCCTCTCGCTCTACTTTCGGAACAAAGCGAATGAATGCATATTCAAATACTTCCTTCCCTTGCATTAATTGCTTCTTTAGTTAGCAAATCGATATTTGAAAGTTTGGTGCTTAAAAAGGCTTTATAAATAGTTTTTTTATCACTAGCACTAATGGGTTCGCCAGATTCAGTTAGCCAATCCTCCGGAATCACCGATATAATTTCATCTATTACAGCACCATCTATGGCTGCTTTAATTTGATTGGCAGCTTCTTCCAACAAGGTGGCTCTTTCTAAAAGAACATGATCCTTAATCAAGGGGAAAGTGCCATCAGCATGTGATTTCCAATTTTCCCATGCGTGGTGAAAATAAAAGCTGGCGCCGTGGTCTATAAGCCACAATTCCCTGTTCCAATTTAAAAGATTCGTATTTCTGGCCGTGCGATCCATATTGCTAATCATACTATCCAGTAAAACTACTTTTGAGGCAGATAAGGGATCAGCAATGGATATCAGAGGATCATAAGTAATGGCTCCGGAGAGAAAATGGAGTCCGAGGTTTAATCCGACACTAAATTTTAACAGATCCTGAATTTCTTCATCCGGTTCTAATTTACTTAAGGAATCATCCAGATTCATAAAGACTAATTCAGGCACTTTTAATCCAATAGCTCTGGCAAGTTCTCCACCTATCAACTCCGCAATAAGTGCTTTTTTGCCTTGCCCAGCTCCCCGAAATTTCAGGACATATAGAAATTCGTCGTCGGCCTCTACAATGGCGGGCAAGGAGCCTCCTTCACGCAAAGGTGTTACATAGCGAATAACATTTACTGTTCGAATTTCAATCTTGCGCATACATTTTATTACTTACACACTTTCTACTACGTTTTCCGCAAGTGGTTTTCCTAAATAAATCAGCTTAGAACCTTCCGGTAATTCCAAATTAGCGAGATCCAGCGGAATTACATCAATAAATCCATCCGGGAATTTGAGAAAAAGAGGGATTGAACGCACGATATTAGACATCTGACTAATCAGTCGTTCGAGTTGATCTTTATCGGCAATTTCCTGCTCGATGATATAGGGATAATCCCGTGCTACTTCACTAATATTTAGAAAATCGTCGGTATATGAAAATAGACCTTCACCTGGCAGTGCAGCCTTGTCGATTTTCATCTCCGCTTGTGTTATTAGCCGAAAGGCGCCTTTTTCTCCAAAAATTGGACGCAATTTTCGAAGTGCATAATTATTGACTTCGCTATTACTGGTCATAGCCAACAGGTATCCCACATCAACCAATTCCAGGCGATCTGTCAGACTATCATTAAAAACATTTGCAGCAAATGCTTCTAAACCTTCATCCGTTGCACTTTTTACATTGGTAGCATTCGAATCAATCAACACGACATGTCGGCCATTATCCATCAGATATTTCCCGATCATTTTGGAAGCCGTATTTACGCCAACAATCAGAATTCCATTAGAGGAATCCTGGATTACGCCCAACAACTTTGCGATCAGTTTAGCAGTGGTGGCATTTAACAGCACCGTGCCTAACACAATCATAAAAACCAAGGGCGTAATATATTCTGCATCGTCTAATTCGCCTAACAGGCGAATACCAAAAAGGGAAGCAACCCCTGCTGCAACAATACCACGCGGTCCCACCCAGCTAATAAACAGCTTTTCTTTGGTCTTTAGATCAGACCCAATGGTAGAAAGAAAAACCCCAATAGGTCGCAGGACCAGAATGACAATTAAAAAGAGCCCCAAACAACGCCAATCGAGCAATAACATCAAATCTTTGATGTCTATATTAGCAGCAAGGAGTATAAATAAAATAGAAATCAGTAAAACACTAATACTCTCTTTGAAAGAAAGTATTTCATTTATCCTCGGCACATCCAAATTCCCTAAAACCATTCCCATAACGACAACAGAAAGGAGTCCGCTTTCATGTGCCAATAAATCAGACAAAACAAAAACGCCCAGAACCAGAGCCAGCGAAAACACGTTTAGCAGAAATGGAGGGATCAGATCTCGTTTGATCAAATACCGCAGGAAAAGAGCCGCCAGAGAACCCAATGCCAAACCGATCAAAATAATTTGGCCGAATGTAACAATCGCATGGGAGGAAAACTCGAAGCCCCCTTCACCTGACACAATAAATTCATACATCAAAACTGCTGCTAATGCTCCGACCGGATCAATCAGAATACCTTCCCATTTCAATACAGTAGAAACATTTCGATTTAGAGGCACGTTTTGGAGAATGGGCGCAATAACCGTCGGTCCGGTCACAATAATCAATGCACTAAAAAGAAAGGAAATAGACCAACTGAAGTCCATCACAAAATGAACAGCCAATCCTGCTCCAAAAAAGGTAACCAGGGTGCCGATCGTAATCAATTTAACAATGGCTGGCGCCACACCTCGCAACTCCTTTCGCTTAAGCGTTAACCCTCCCTCAAATAAAATCAGACCAATAGACAGGGAGACAAAGTAAAACAAGGATTGCCCGGGGAATAAACCCTTTTCTTCCGCTTGGGAATACATTGGCGCAATCAACTTATCGCCACCTTCCGACCATAAACTCCAGAGGGGCCCAACTGCCAGTCCGATCAATATCAAAGGCAAAATAGCCGGCACCTTTACACGCCAGGCAACCCATTGTGCAAAGATCCCCAAAATGATTATTCCAGCTAGTTCCAACATAGAGCGGGAAGATAACAAACTGGCAGCTTTTATCCTTCGGAAACCAGTCATACATATAGATAAAAACCTTGGAAATTGGTACCTTTGCGCCTCATTTATACCAGCTGCGTACTGTCCCTTAGGCAAAACGTAGGTGCTATAGTCGAAAACAGGGTGCCTAAGTTTAATAAAACGACAAAGGTGTCTGTGTTTTCAGCATATTTAATAAGAATGAGTTTTCTCGAAGAGATTAAGAAACGCCGCACATTTGCCATCATCAGTCACCCGGATGCCGGTAAAACTACGCTCACAGAAAAGCTGCTGCTTTTTGGGGGTGCCATCCAGATTGCCGGAGCGGTAAAATCCAACAAGATTAAAAAATCGGCGACCTCCGATTTTATGGAAATCGAGAAACAGCGGGGTATCTCCGTTGCTACCTCTGTTATGGGTTTTGAATACCGGGATCTCAAAATCAACATCCTCGACACCCCGGGTCACAAAGATTTTGCGGAAGACACCTATCGCACCCTTACCGCGGTGGATAGTGTGATCGTTGTAATTGACGTCGCAAAGGGTGTGGAAGAGCAAACCGAAAAATTGGTGGAGGTTTGCCGGATGCGAAATACCCCCGTGATTGTTTTTATCAACAAGATGGACCGGGAAGGTCGGGATGGTGTCGAACTCCTCGATGAAATCGAAGAAAAACTAAACCTGAATGTCGGTCCCTTAAGCTGGCCAATTGGCATGGGTCGGAGATTCCAGGGCGTTTATAATATTTACGAACAAAAGCTGGTGCTTTTTAAGCCGCACAGCAAACAAGTCGGTGCAGATACAATTGAATTCACCAATCTGGACGATCCGGATCTGGAGAAGCATATTGGCCAGGCCGCTGCCGCGGAATTACGGGAGGAAGTTGGTACAATCCAGGCCGTTTATCCCAAATTTGATCGGCAACAATATCTCAGCGGTGCTTTGTCTCCCGTCTTTTTTGGAAGTGCCATTAATAACTTTGGGGTAAAAGAACTCCTGGATTGTTTTGTGGAAATTGCGCCAACCCCCAGACCTCGGTTTACAGAAGAGCGCCAGGTAAATCCGGAAGAAGATCAGTTTGCCGGATTTATATTTAAGATTCATGCCAATATGGATCCCAAACACCGGGATCGAATTGCCTTTATGCGTATTTGCTCCGGCAAGTTTGAACGCAACACCAATTACCTGCATGTTCGGCAGAATCGCAAAATGAAATTTTCGAATCCGACTTCCTTTATGGCAGCCAAGAAAGAAGTGGTGGATGAAGCCTACCCGGGAGATGTAGTCGGACTATACGACAGTGGTAATTTCAAAATCGGCGATTCGATTACGGGCGGAGAGGTCCTGCACTTCAAAGGCATTCCGAGTTTCTCCCCGGAACAGTTTCGCTATGTAAATAATGCCGACCCATTAAAACAAAAGCAACTTAGTAAGGGATTAGATCAGTTGATGGACGAGGGCGTTGCCCAGTTTTTTATCAAGGAAATGAATGGCCGGAAGATTATTGGCACCGTTGGCGCACTGCAATTTGATGTTATTCAATATCGGCTAAAACATGAGTATGGGGCTTCTGTAGATTACGAACCGGTCCACATGCATAAAGCCTGCTGGGTAGAGTGCCCGAAACCAGCTGCCTTTAAAGAATTTTTGGACCGCCGGAAACGGGACATGGCCAAAGACAAAGAAGGTAACTGGGTATTTTTGGCAGAAAGTGCCTGGGCGCTCAAGATGGCCCAGGAAAACCACCCCGATGTGGTTTTTCATTTTACAAGTGAGTTTTAAAAAATCATAACCCTTAGCAATTATGGCTCAGGACGACGCATTCAAGAAATTGGTTTCCCATTGTAAAGAATATGGGTTTATTTATCAGTCAAGTGAAATCTACGACGGTCTCAGCGCCGTTTACGATTATGGCCCGTATGGCTCCTTGTTGAAAAACAACATTAAGGAGTACTGGTGGAAATCTATGGTACAGATGCATGAAAACATTGTAGGCATCGACGCTGCCATTTTCATGCACCCAAAAACATGGAAAGCATCCGGCCACGTTGATGCGTTTAATGACCCGCTGGTTGATAATAAGGATAGCAAAAAACGTTTCCGGGCGGATGTATTGATCGAGGACTATATGTCAAAGATCGAGGCGAAGATGGACAAAGAGGTAGAAAAAGCAAAAAGCCGATTCGGTGACAGCTTTGACGAAGCTATGTTTCGGCAAACGAATCCCCGGGTTGTTGCCAACATGGAGAAATTCACGGAGGCAAAAAACCGCCTGGCTAAGGCTATGACGGATGGAGATATGGCCGACCTAAAAGCCATGATCGAAGAATACGGCATTACAGATCCGGATACAGGTTCCAAAAACTGGACCGAAGTGCGGCAGTTTAACCTGATGTTTAATACCCAACTTGGTAATATTGCCGGAGAAGAAGGTAAGTTGTATCTGCGTCCGGAAACAGCCCAGGGTATTTTTGTCAATTTCCTGAATGTTCAAAAAACAACCCGGCAGAAGATTCCTTTTGGTATCGCACAGATTGGTAAAGCCTTCCGGAATGAGATCGTTGCCCGGCAATTTATCTTTCGCATGCGGGAGTTTGAGCAGATGGAAATGCAATACTTCATCAAACCAGGCACTCAGAAAGATTGGTATGAATTCTGGAAAGAAAGTCGCCTGAAATGGCACCTCGCACTTGGCCAACTGGACGAAAATCTGCGTTTTCACGACCATGATAATCTGGCGCATTATGCTGATGCCGCAGTAGATATCCAGTTTCAGTTTCCATTCGGCTTTAAAGAGCTGGAAGGAATCCACTCTCGTACCGATTTTGACTTAAGCGCGCACCAGGAACTTTCCGGCAAAAAACTGCAGTTTTTTGATCCGGGCACCAATGAAAGTTATGTACCCTATGTAATCGAGACTTCAATAGGACTGGATCGGATGTTTTTGGCAACCATTAGCCAGGCACTGGTGGAAGAAGAGGTAGAAGGCACAGATAATTCCAGGGAAGTACTCAAACTACACCCTGCTCTGGCGCCGATCAAATGTGCCGTTTTACCGCTCAAGCGGAATGACGATCAGCTGACAGGAAAAGCCCGGGAGGTCTTTAACCTGTTGAAAACTTCTTTTAATTGCCAATATGACGACAACGGAAGTATTGGAAAACTATACCGCAGACAGGATGCTATTGGTACGCCTTTCTGTTTAACAATCGATTTTGAAACACTGGAAAACAATACCGTGACCATTCGGGATCGGGATACCCTGGTTCAGGAGCGTGTTGCTATAGATCAACTCGACCAGATTATCCGTGATCGGGTGGATATGAGCAATTTGCTTAAAGCGCTGTAATATTGGTTACATCCGATATTCTGTACCGTCTGGTTCATCAGAATCCGGTGCCGCTTTTTCGCGAATAATAACGGGTTGAATATCTTTTGCCGGAGTTGGTACCTGGACACGTCCGGGTACCGGCACTTGGTACATCGTATCCCCATCAAACAATTTCAAGAGATCGCAAATTGCCAAAGGTTCTGCTTTCGCTTTTCCTTCAGAGACCAGATTAAACTCCCGGGAATCCAGCTTCAACACATCGGCTGCTATAAATTGCCCCAACTGGAAATAAGATTCCCACTGTACAGGGTCAAAAAATTGATCCGAAGTAGGCTCGTGCGGAAAGGCCGGATGATAAATTTTGTACTTGTACGTATCATATTTATAATTCCCTCTCGCTAGTCCGTCACCCCTGAATATAGTAGCCAAACTTGAAAATAACCGGCTAAGGATACCCCCGGCAGGCTCCGAATGATTATTTACTATTGGAATGTTAGGCTTTATGGTAGGGGCCGTTACAGAAGATTTCACATAAACCAGCGTACCAAATTTCACTTTTTCCCGGCCCGTTAAATCTTTTTTATCGGCCAGCCTTTTATCCAGGATGAATTTGGCTCTGGCCATCAATTCTGCCCGTCTCAACTCTGAATTAATTTGTCCTTTTAAACTAATATCAGGATCCCATTTGCCATCTGGCATATAGTTGACCAACACTTCGATTGGAACCGGCTTTTCACAATCGTCCATGATTGGATTTCCGTTTGAGTCGAGTAAATCGTACTCGTCCCACATGCGATACAGATCGGCAATGGCGTAGCGCTTTCCGGAATAGCCATTTGATGATTTTGGCCTGATTACCTGATCCGGATCTTCGCCAATTCGGAATCGAATTTCTACCCCTAACTCGTTACGTGCCCGGATGGCCAGGTTCTCCAGATCGGAAAAATTAAAGAACGGATCAGCGCCGGCATCAACAGCAACAATGAGTCGGCAACGTCTTCTTAAAAGCTCATAAACTGCCAGATTTTCGATATGTCCTCCATCTGAAATATTGAGTTTCCGGTTGTTTGTTCCGATTTTTGACAAGAGTTCGTAAAAGAAGTAAAGCGGCCACCAGACCAGATAGTTCTTACTTTCCTTGAGCGGATTATTCACCCAAAACCCCAGGCGGGCATTGAATATTGTCATCAAAATACTCAAGAGCTTATTGGAGTATATCCCCATCCCGGGATTTACAGCTGCAGCTGAGATAGTGGTGGCTGCGGGCAAAGTCATATCGCGGTATCCCGGAAATTCTTTTGTAGAAACATACCCTGTCAACTTTGCTCCGCTAAATAAGGGCGACAACAAGAAATAGTCGCTTGCTTTTGCCCCTTTAAATTTTTCATCCCCGGCAGGGTTTTGCAAATTCAGGCAGGTATTAATCAAGGGATAAGGTGCCGATACGACCTCCTCTGATACCAACTCACGTAAGCGTACATTGCGTCGATTTCCGGCGAAAGCCAAAAAAGCACTGGTCAACTGACTGCGATAAAACCTATGAAAGCTAACTGCATTGGGATCCAGAATTACCCCTAACAGAAGCATTCCAAAAATGACCAGAAATTGAACTGGCAAATTGTCGCTTTTCAAAAAATCAAATAACCCTATGTTTACGTGCATCACATAATCGATCCCAGTGGGCACAACGAAAAGAACGACCAGAAGGAGCAAAACTGCCTCGCCCTTATTAAAAACCCTGGATATCCCAACCCCAAACTTGGCCACCAAATTGGCAAAGAGGTGAATACCTCCCACAACTGCTGTGACCAACAATATTCCCTTAACGAGGGTCAAGCTGCCCATAATGGACTCGACCAAACGGTTTACCAGGTCAATTACGTGTAGTTGATTGAGCACAAAGAGTATAATAGCTACTAACCCGAACACCAAAACCATACTCAGCAGGCTCATGACCCAGCTGAAGAGGTACCCGACAATCAGGAGGATGGTGTTCCACAGTTTTTCGAAGGTGGTTTGCCCGGGAATAAGATAAGCCCCATATGAGCGTAGGTGCTCAATGTGATCTTTGTGAAAGAGCTGATCAAAATCAGCTTGATTACGCATGGTTGCCTGGATATATGCTCCGGTATATCCGCCACCCGAAACCGTTGACAAATAATCGGCTTTTCGTAATATTCCGAAATGGTTCAAAGTTTTCAGAAATCCGAGGTTTATAGTGGCAGATCGAATTCCTCCACCCGACAAGGCAATACCAAAGCGACTTTCTTCCAACAATTCCTCCTCTTCTCCAAAACGCTCGGACAATTTTTTTCGGCGTTCCACCAAATACATATCTTCAACATCAATGACTTGCTTGAGCTTGTAGCGCTTTTGGTCCATAGGTCAGGTTTTACAAACTGGAGGTTAGGAGTAAATCTAAATCTGTAGATTTCATGTGGAATCGTTCTCCGAGATAGGCATTTGTCAGACTACCCTTATAACTATATACCCCGTGCCGTAGTCCCTGGTGACTAAAAAGCAAGCCCTGAATCCCCCCTGTGGAAGCCGCTTTTAAAATAAGGGGCGTTAAAATGTTGCTCACTGCAACGGAGGCTGTTCGAGGCACTCGCGAGGCAATATTAGGAACACAATAATGGATCACGTCATACTTTACAAACGTCGGATGATCCAGCTTAGTCATTTCTGATGTAGCAAAACAGCCGCCCTGGTCAATACTCACATCAATAATAACCGAGCCCGGTTTCATGCTTTCCACCATTTCATCGGTTACGAGTATTGGCGTTCGGCCTGATTTAGAATGTACTGCTCCGATGACGACATCGGCACGTTTTAATTCTTTTTCCAGGTGGGTGGTATAGATAGTGGATGTAAACAGCCGTTGGCCAACCAGATTCTGTAAGCGGTTAAGCTTGTATATATTATTATCAAAAACCCGGACTTCTGCACCCAGTCCCAATGCGGTGCGGGTAGCAAACTCAGCCACTACACCGGCACCCAGAATTACAATGCGGGCAGGTGGTACGCCGGAGATGCCTCCTAGTAGAATACCTTTGCCACCACTTGGACTGGCAAGAAGCTCGGCAGCTGTCAGGATAGAATTGAGTCCGGCCAACTCACTCATAATCCGTACGATGGGAAAGGTGCCATCATCATCCTTAATATACTCCATTGCCAGGGCAATCACCCGTTTTTCCTTTAACCGATACAGGTAATCAGAAGAAATCATGGGTAAATGCAGGGGAGAAATGAGTACCTGATTAGGGCGCATGAGCTCAATTTCATCCAATTGTGGGGGAGCTACGCGCAAGATAACATCTGCTTTATAGACCTCTTCTCTTGAAGAAACAATCTCGGCTCCTTTTTCAGAAAAATCAATATCTGAATATCGAGACCTTTTCCCGGCCCCTTGTTCTATAACCACCCGGTGACCATAAGCTACCAGCGCCTTGACAGAAGATGGTACCAGAGGTATTCTATTTTCAGAATGTGTCATTTCCTTTGGAATACCAATAAACATCTTTTCTGCTTTACGCTGAATTTCCAGCGTTTCAGGTTGGGTAGAATATTGTCCTTCAGTCAGCGACTTTGGAATAGATACCTTCTTTGGGGCGTCACTCATAAGATAATTCGCTACACGTAAACAAGATGCGGTTCAGACAGGCTACTGGGAGAGCTTGTTTACAAAAATAGGATTTTTCTTTGGGAATTATCCAGATGCTCCAATTGAAGCATGAGCGCATCTTCCGGTACCACGGAAGATACTATTTCCGGCCATTCGATAAAGCAGAAATCGCCTTCATAAAGATAATCTTCGAAGCCAATTTGCAAGGCTTCTTCCAGGCTTTCCAGGCGGTATAAATCCAGATGAAAGATTCTTCCCGTGGATCCGTCTGGTCGAACATAGGCGTATTCGTTGGCCAGTGAAAACGTCGGACTGGTAACAGGGCTGCTAACACCAAGGTATTTACAAAGCTTTTGGATCAAAGTGGTTTTACCTGCCCCTATTTCACCTTGAAATAAAACAATCCCGCTGTTTTTGGCAAGCGACAGGATCTGCGGCAGCAGCGGATCGAGGTCTTCAATAGTTTCAATCAGGAATTCCTGTTGATTGGTCGTCATCCCTTGCCTGTGCTATTGTTTTTTGTAATCCCCGCGTTTCCAGGCATCAAAAAACTGTTTCCAGGCAATCGGATTGAAAATATTCATCGGCGGGGTCTGCCCGATAAAGTAGTAATTGCTTGCCTGCTGCCGCAGAAAGTAATCTGCATTTTCATTTCCATCCATACCCACTTCTTTACGCATTTGCCGAAGGCTTTCTTCGGCCACGTTTTCAACAGCTCTACGCTGCATTTCAGACGTAACATCCATCGCCAGGAACTCCAGGCGGAAGTGGTCTCGACTCGGCCAGGGAAAAATAACTGCAACCGGCAGGTTAATGGTATCTCTGGTTAACAATTGAACCAGCGAATAACGCGTATCATTCAAACTGTCGGGGATAACCAAAATTTCTGATTTATACCCGATTGCAGAAAATTCGATCTCATCTCCTTTTTCCACCACAATAGAAAAGAATCCCGAAAAGTCGGAATAGGTACCCCGTCCTTTACCTCTTACAATGATGTTTGTATAAGGCACCGGGGCAAGCATTTCTTCTGTTCCGTCCAGTACCATTCCGGAAAACTGGATGATATTTTCTGTAAGCTGTGCCTGGATAGTGGGTAGGTAGGCCAACACCATCAATCCTAATACAGCAATAATTCGTACCATTTTCATAAGCAATCATCTTGACCCGATCAGCAGGTTGATTCAAAAACTACTAAATAGACGTCTGGCAATAACAAAGGGTTTGATTGACCCCAAAAAAAGAATTACTTTTCTATAGCCACATCCAGCACATCCCGCATCGTTTTCACAAAATGAAAGGACAATCCGCTTAAAAAATCCGGATTGATCTCGTCTATATGTTTTTTATTTTCCTGACACAGTATCACTTCTTTGAGTCCGGCACGTTTAGCTGCCAGGATTTTTTCTTTTATTCCACCAACCGGCAACACTTTCCCGCGGAGGGTAATTTCGCCAGTCATGGCAACATACGGACGGATTGGTTTTTCGCTCAGGGCTGAAACCAAAGCTGAAAGCATGGTGATGCCAGCTGAAGGGCCATCCTTAGGTATTGCCCCTTCCGGAACGTGTATGTGAATATCTACTTCATCAAATTTTTTCGGATCAATACCGAGCAGTTCGGTATTTGCTTTGATATAACTCAATGCGGTAGTAGCCGATTCCTTCATAACATCCCCCAAATTCCCCGTCAGGGTCAACTTGCCTTTTCCCGGACTGAGGCTCGCTTCGATGAAAAGAATGTCGCCACCAACCCGAGTCCAGGCCAGCCCGACTGCTACACCCGGAACGACATCGTCCAGATACATATCTTTTGAGAAACGGGTCGGCCCCAGGATCATATTCAAATCACTGATCGGAATATTTACATGGTAGGATTCCTCCATCGCCACACTTTTTGCCACATAGCGCATGACCGAAGCAATTTGACGGGAAAGTCCGCGTACACCAGATTCTCTGGTATAGTTTTCTACAATCGCCTCAATGAGGTCTGCAGATAATTTCACATGCTTAGCTTCCAATCCATGTGCATCCCGTTGTTCGGGAATCAAATGCCGTTTAGCGATTTCAACTTTTTCTTCGGTTGAATAGCCATTTACTTCAATGATTTCCATCCGGTCCAGCAAAGCTGGCTGAATGGTGCTCAGGGAATTCGCAGTAGCTATAAAAAGAACCTTCGAAAGATCATAATCCAACTCCAGGTAATTGTCTGAAAAATTGGAATTTTGTTCCGGATCCAACACCTCAAGCAACGCGCTACTCGGATCACCTCGAAAATCTTTTCCCACCTTATCTATTTCATCCAGAATAAACACCGGATTAGAGGAGCCTGCCTTTTTCATAGATTGGATAATCCGACCCGGCATAGCCCCAATATAGGTTTTCCGGTGTCCCCGAATTTCGGATTCATCGTGTAAACCACCTAAAGACATACGCACAAATTTGCGCTTCAAGGCACCAGCTACCGATTTACCCAAAGATGTTTTTCCGACACCCGGAGGGCCCACCAGGCACAGGATCGGGGCTTTCATGTCGCCTTTCAATTTTAATACCGCCAGGTGCTCCAGAATACGCTCTTTTACCTTATCCAGGCCGTAGTGGTCTTTGTCCAGTATCTTTTTTACCCGTGCCAGGTTAAAATTGTCTTTGGTATATTCTTCCCAAGGGAGGTCGAGTAATATTTCCAGATAATTCATCTGGACCGAATATTCCGCCACCTGCGGATTCATCCGTCGAATTTTGTTTAATTCCTTCGCAAATGCTTCCCGAACGGGGCCATGCCAACGCTTGGCTTTTGCCCGCTCCACCAGCTTACGTACATCCTCTTCCTGCGGATTTTGCCCGAGTTCTTCCTGGATGGTTTTCAGTTGCTGATTGAGGAAATAATCGCGTTGCTGTTTTTCGATATCCGTGCGAACCTTACTTTCAATCTGGTCCTTTAATTCGAGCAGTTGCAGTTCATTATCCATCAGGGATAAGATCAGGCCTGCTTTTTCCTTCAGGTCATTCATTTCCAGAATTTCCTGCTTATCATCTACTTTAGACCCCAGATTAGATGCGATAAAATTGAGCAGAAAACTGTGGTTGCTGATATTTTTCAGCATGACAATCGCTTCAGAAGGAATGGTGGTTGACAGCTCAATGATATGACCTGCTTTATCCATGATGGATGCTACCAGTGCTTCAAACTCCAGACTATTGGCGGGATCCTTATAAGTCATGATTTTTACCATGCCCTTCATATAAGGATCATCACCCAACATTTCGGTTAGCTCAAAACGCTTTCGTCCTTGTAGGATGGCGGTGGTCGTACCATCCGGCATTTTGATCAACTTGATTATCCGTGCGATCGTGCCGATCCGGAACAAATCCTGAATGCCTGGATTTTCAACCTTGCTGTCTTGCTGGGAAAGAACCGCAATAATTCGATCATTCTCATAGGCCCGATTGATCGCCTTCAACGATTTATCGCGTCCTACAGTAATCGGAATAATTATTCCCGGAAACAAGACTGTATTTTTTAACGCTAATACCGGAAGAATGTCGGCATAGGTTTCCTCCATTTGCTTTTCATCCTCTTCTTCAATTGACATTAGCGGCATAAAGTCTCCTTCATCCTCAATACTCTGCATATCAAATATATCTTCAAATATGGCCATAGCCCGTTTTCTTTCATCAAATAAAATGGATCCGAAAGTAGTAGAATTCGGGAAGTTACTCATCCCCAAAGGTATTGTCAAGTTGACAGCCGACAATTTTTCCACACTTACAGCAAGAACCGTCCAAGTATAGTGCCAAGTCTGACTTATCAACATTTGCAAGCCGTTTTCCACGTATTTTCGACAAAATCAGACAAAAAGTCAGCTTTCCTGTTTATAACGAATCCCACACGTGAAGCGTATGAATCTACGAAAATCCCGCGTTATAAAGCACCGTTATAAAGAGCTTAACACATACCCTATCCAGTTGATCAGGATACACAACAAGGGGAGAATAAATAAGACAATTTTAAATGGGGAAGCAGGTTTCAAATAGCCCGCATCATCTATTCGGGGACCACCAGGCATGGCGTCAAAAACCAGGTTATATGTAGGATTCAGGGCATCAAAAAGAATAATTTCCTGAGAATCATCTTCCAGCCGTTCCGTTAAATGTGTCTCGGCTTTCGATTTATAAATCTCCCCATTATGCTCAAACTGGAAGCTAAATGCATAAACGGGATACGACACATCATTTATGGTAACCGTTTTATTTGTTCTGCTTTTGTCAACTAGCCTGCCCTTTGTTGCAGTACCAAACCGCAATAAGCGTAGATACTCAACATTCTTCAGTATCTGGCTAATGATCAACCCCAACCCAACCAATGGAAAAAGAACAACAAATAGTACCCAAGCACTAAATACAGCCCGACGCATCCCCGGAATAACCGATCGTTCCGGGTGTTTTTGAGAATATCGAACAGGAATCTGATCGCCTGCTTTCTTATCACTGGCCGTACCATATGAACGACCTTCATACTCCCTAAATGCATGTATGTAAGTGTAGGTGTATCGGTAAATATTGTCCTCATTCTGGGAGGCTGAGGTCATCGATACAGCCGTCAGCGTCCCTGTAGTCTCTACTGACTTCCCGATAGGTTTCAGGACATTAACAGCTGTTGACTGCATTCCAAAAACCCAGACGAAGATCATTCCGAATGAGAAAAAGGCCCAACCAAACTGCTGCAGAAAGCCGGAAAGGATAACCACAGACTGTGAAAACATGTCTATATATCTTGGCGGACTTTCATTTAGAAATTTCTGTTTCATGTTTCCATCCTTACTTACATTGGGCATTACGCTTCAGCTTCTTTTAGTGCTTCTTCCGCCACATCTTCCTCAAAATCGGCTACCTCCTCCTCGGCTATTTCATTTTTCTCGATCTTTAGATTGTCGATAATAAACTCCTGCCGGGTAGGTGTATTTTTACCCATATAATAGGACAGGATTTCCTCCAGATCGGTATCCTCTTTTAAATATACCGGCTCCAGCCGAATATCTTCTCCGATAAATCCGGCAAATTCGTCGGGTGAGATTTCACCCAACCCTTTAAATCGGGTAATCTCCGGTTTTCCGCGTAATTTTTGAGAAGCTTCCTGTTTTTCTGTTTCGCTGTAACAATAGAAGGTCTGGTTTTTATCCCGAACCCGAAACAGGGGGGTCTCCAGAATAAACAGGTGCCCTTCCCGAACCAAATCCGGAAAAAACTGGAGGAAAAAGGTCAATAACAACAGGCGAATGTGCATACCATCAACATCAGCATCTGTTGAAATTACAACCCGATTATAGCGCAGATCATCCAGTCCGTCTTCAATATTAAGCGCGTGTTGCAGCAAATTAAATTCCTCGTTCTGATAAACCACTTTTTTGGTCAGTCCGAAACAGTTTAGCGGTTTCCCCCGCAAACTAAACACCGCCTGACTTTGCACATCCCGGGCTTTTGTGATAGAGCCACTCGCCGAATCTCCCTCGGTGATAAAAATAGTCGACTTTTTACGGTCTTCCTCCGTTGTGGACCGGCTGCTGTCGCTTAAGTGGTTTCTGCAATCACGCAGTTTCTTATTGTGCAGATTGGCTTTTTTTGCCCGTTGATTTGCCAGCGTTTTAATACCGGCAATTTCTTTGCGTTCCCGCTCTGATTGTATAATCCGCTTTTGAAGCGCTTTGGCCGTTTCCGGATTTTCGTGTAAAAAATTATCCAGCGAGCGTTTCAAAAAATCACCAATAAAAGAGCGAACAGACGGACCGTTGGGGCCAACATCTGTAGATCCGAGTTTTGTTTTGGTTTGCGACTCAAAGACCGGTTCTTCGATACGCACACTAACCGCAGCAACAATCGAAGCCCGAACGTCTTTCGGATCGTATTTTTTATTAAAGTGGTTTCGTACAGTCTCCACTACCGCTTCCCGAAAAGCATTCAGGTGGGTACCTCCCTGCGTGGTATTCTGGCCATTTACGAAAGAGTAATACTGTTCTCCGTACTGCTGTCCGTGAGACATGGCCACCTCTATATCCTCTCCTTTCAGGTGGATAATCGGATAGCGCAGATGTTCCGGATTCGCTCTTCGCGTAAGCAAATCCAACAAACCGTTTCTGGAAACCAGGGTTTTGTCGTTGAATTTCAGTTTGAGTCCGGCATTCAGATAGGCATAATTCCAAAGCTGGCTTTCAATAAACTCCGAGCGGAATTTATAATTTCGAAAAATCTCCGGATCGGGTTTAAAAATTACCCGCGTGCCATCCTCTTCTGTGGATTTACCAATTTTGTGGTCCTTGATCAGCTCGCCCTTATCAAACTCCGCAATCTTAACCTTGCCTTCCCGAAAGGATTCTACCTTAAAAAAATCGGAAAGTGCATTTACGGCTTTAGTTCCTACCCCATTGAGGCCGACCGATTTTTTAAAAGCCTTGGAGTCATACTTCCCCCCCGTATTGATCCGGGATACACAATCAACAACTTTCCCAAGTGGAATTCCCCGGCCAAAATCGCGGATCATTGCCTGGCCATCTTTCACTTCAATCTCCACTTCTTTACCATATCCCATGACGTATTCGTCAATACAATTGTCTATAACCTCCTTTATCAGAATGTATATTCCATCATCAGCAGCTGAACCATCGCCCAGCTTTCCAATATACATACCCGGACGTAAGCGGATATGTTCTTTCCAATCCAGAGAACGGATATTATCTTCCGTATAATTTACATTCGCCATAAGCTTCTTTCGTTCGGATGAATATAGGTAGAAATTCCAAAACAGGAAGCTACCTTATCGACAAAAATAAACAAAGTAGCATTACTTGTAAAACAATTTGTTTTTTAATTTAAAATTTAATGCCCGGCTTAAAACAATCTCATTGGAACCACAAAGCAATAAAGGTTATCGCCCGGAGCCTGGCGCGCGACCGCTTGTGGCAAAGTTTATGTGCAGCAATCCTCTTATTGACATCCACCTGGATGATGGTTCAGCTTTTGCCCCACTGGATCGCGGCTGTTTTAGTCCTCCCAATCTTTGGAGCGACCTACTGGATAATCGTTTTAGGGCCCTGGCGCCCCATTCGTCAGCACCGGCTTTTTCTTATGTTGGAGAAGCAGCCGGATCATTTCGTTTGGGTTTATGGCCTGATCAACCAGATGTCACCCTATGGATTCCTGTTTATGCGCCAGGGGATTTTATATTTTAAATTGGCCGATGGCCAGGAAATCAGCGTATCCATTCCGGATGACCGGTTAAAAATGGTGTCCCGTTTCTTTAACAGGGTACTCCCGCATGCCACATTCGGGTATAGCGCAGAACGCGAACGTATGTATAAAACGAATCCGGAAGGGTTGCGAAAAGAAGTATGAGGTCTAATGGTTTTTCCACTTGTCTGAAAAGTACCGTATTTTTCCAGCTCAACTATATATTTCAATAATTCCGTGCAGCCAAAGTTATTTCGCCAGATAGATATTTCTGCCCTCGTTTTTTTTAGAATTGCTTTTGGCATTCTGGCAATGGCTGAAGCCATGGCACTCTTCTTTTTTTATCATTTACATGAAAAGACATTCGAGCCAGACAGCTTTCACTTTAAATACTACGGCTTCGAATGGGTACAACCTTTTCCGGAACCCTGGATGTCCATATTCTTTAGCATCCTGGTCTTATCTGCAATTTTTATTACGCTCGGCAAATGGTATCGACTGGCAACAATCATATATGCGACCTTTTTTATCTATACTTTTCTGATCGAAAAAACAATGTACCTCAATCACGGGTACCTGCTCTGCTGGCTGGCAGCGACAATGATATTTCTCCCGGCAAACAGAGCATTCTCACTGGATGTACTAAAGGATCCCGCTATCCGCCGAACAACCGTACCAGCCTGGTGTATTTGGATTCTTTGTTTTTATATGGGAGTCGTATATTTTTTCGGAGGCATAGCCAAAATAAATCCCGACTGGCTGGAGGCGATCCCTTTAAAACTTTGGCTTCAAGCGAAAGGCCGGATGCCCGTGATCGGACCAATCCTGAAGCAGGAATGGGTAGCCTGGGTTATGAGCTACACCGGATTACTCCTTGATCTTTTTGTCGTTTTTTTCCTACTCCTGCGCAAAACCAGGATTTACGCCTTTCTTTTTGCAGTCGCTTTCCACCTGGTCAATTTCCTGATTTTTAATATCGGAATTTTTCCCTGGCTTTCCATCTGTCTTACGCTGCTGTTCTTCCCCAGCGATTCGCCTCGAAAATGGGTCAAATACCTGGGAGACAAAATCAAATTTATTCGGCGTTGGGAAAACGCCTGGCAAAATCGGGTAGCAGATTTCCTGCCAAACCAATCAGGGCTCTGGCAGGAAAACCCCAATAATCATAAGCCCATTTTGATGGTGTTTGTTTTCCTTGCCGGATTTCATTGCATCTATCCATTGCGCCATCATTTCATAAAAGACAATGTTGCCTGGACTGAAGAAGGCCATCGCTACGCCTGGCGCATGATGCTCCGCACCAAATATGGCCGTGCAGAGTTCACCGTTAAAACTTTGGATACTGGAGAAACTTTTGTTATCAATCCCAAAGATTCACTCAGTCCAGATCAAGGTAATGACCTTGTCTCCCATCCCGATATGATCCTCCAATATGCGCATCACCTAAGAGATCAATATCAGGAAAAACTTGGGAAACCAGTGGCCGTATATGCAGAGGCACGGGTACGCTTAAACGGCAAGGATTACCAGGATTATATCAATCCGGAGGTAGATTTAGCCGCCGAAGAATGGTCATTTTTCAAACATGCGGAGTGGATATTGCCCTACAAAA
>JAGQWR010000073.1:0-3698 GCA_020437105.1 Saprospiraceae bacterium | reverse complement strand
CCTTCCTCCTCAATCCACAAACTTCACCAATTTCCCATCACGGGTACCAAGCCAGCCACCGCCGGGAATTAAGACCACATCCAGATAATCATATTCCGGAGCATTTTTGAGCACTTCCCAGTGATCGCCTCCGTCATGGGTGCGCCAAATCAGGCCGTCCTCTCCTGCCAGGACACCTGTTTCCGGACTGGAAAAATAGAGGCACTTAAACCGTTGATCAGGCACCCAGAGGCTGCCACCGTTTCGCAATACTTCCCAATCGACTCCGCCGTTTGTGGTTTTCAGGATGGTTCCGGCGTATCCGACAGCGTATCCTACTTCTGCTGAAGGGAATTGGATGTCCTGAAAAAAGTCGCCATCAACAGGATTTCGAATCCAGCTTTGCCCCTGATCTTCCGACCGAAGAATCGCTCCATAACCACATACAAGCAAAATCCCGTCCGGAGCGGCATCAATGGCTGTCAGAGCATAAGGAAACACAAAGCTGGTATCAAGCGATAAATCCGGATTCCAGACATGGATAATCCCTTCTACAAATCCTACTGCGCTTATTGTCAGGAGGAGGTTATTTTCTGATGCACAAACATCGACAAACTGATTCCAAACAGGCAATCTGAAAAAATCCCATTGGCCGGGAGCCATAGGTTTTGACTGGTATAGGTAGCCGTTAAAGCCGGCGATCCACCCGGCTTTCGCCGAAGGGAAGTCGAGTCCGTTTAGAATTTTATCGTTTAAACTATCCAGCTTCCAATGCACACCGGCATCGGTCGTACTCAAAACAATACCCCGGTCAAATACTTTTCCACCCACCGCAAAAGCGGTATCGGATGTAGGAAATGCAATGGCCCGAATTTCATTGTCCGGAGCGACATCCAGCACCTCAAACAAGTTTTCTACCCGATCCTTTTTACAGGAAAACAGGAGCAGAAAAAAAGTCATTCCGATAAGGACTAAATAACGGATCAAAACCAGCTTTTTGATTTGCGAATTATGCGATAATAACGATTTGCAGTTGCACCAAATGCCGCGCCGGGACCATTTGGGTCGTCGGAGTTAAAATCCAGAATCAAGGGTCGCCCGGCATGGCTCTGAAGTATTAAATCAAATAAATAGGCCAAAGCTCCCTGTGCCTTTCCGGCACGGCTCTCTACAGGCAGCAGACTTAAAACTTTGCTGTGACTATAAACAAAAAAATTGACAGCCAACAGATTCTCTTCCCGATCCTGTATGCCGCTGGCAAACCCCCAACCCCGATGGAGGCAATTGTACATAATGCGAAGCAGGGCATGAGAATCGGCCGTTTTACCCGGGTAATTTGCCCGTTCTTTTCGAAAAAAAGCGATCAATTTCTCCGGCGAAAGCCCGGAAACAGGAATCAATTCTGCCTGCACAGCCTTATCCAAATCAAGCATCAACTCCCGGCTATATTGATCTACACCAACTTCATAAGTTTCCGGAATAACCAATTGGTGATTTGTCTCTTCGACAAATTCAAAGCCCGTTTCGGGAAGGGGTGGATTTTGCTCGTTTAAGACGAGATCTACCTTTTTGAACTCCTCCGGAATAGCTTCTAAAAAAGCCGTCATTCTTTTTCGAGACAACACATTGACCGAAAAAAGGCCAAGCTCCCGCATCAAAGTCGGCTGTTTGAGTGAGGTTCCCTGCCAGCGCCCGGATTGGAAAGGCAGGGGAAACACTGATTCGTAATCACCTTCGACCAGGGCGTGCCAATCTTTGGCTACCTGATCCAGAAACCACATATAGCCAAAAATATTTCCATTTCCGGCGTAGTGGACACAGGAATTCCACTTAACTTTATCTATCTCGCTGCCTTTTATTAATCGAATATCCATAGGGGCTTAAACCAATAATGCATCCAAAGAGTTGTATTTGCCGGGAAAAGGCCAAAGATAGTGCGTGTCAGGATCAATTTTGAAGATTCAGACGTTCTATACTAATTCAGCCAGGGCAAAGAACAAATACGATATGGACGAACGGAACATACTGGATCATTTTGAGAAACAGGAAAGCTTAAAACCTGCCTTGCTGATACTTTGCCTGAGTGGATTTGCACTTGGTGTTCCGGCAGGTTTCACACATTTTTTCTTCTCCAGGGTACTGCCGCCGCCTGGTGGAATGGGTTGGTTAAAGGGCATTATTCTTTTGGCAAATCAGGCCATTTTTCTCATTATGATTTTAACTTACCTGAGTAAACAGCTGCAACTTTTTAGCCCGAAACGACAATTTTATTTTGGCGCTGCTTTTATTTTATCTTCGATTATAAGCTTGCCTGTCATATCAGTTATGCGGAGTTTACCAGAGGGTTATGGGATTTTTCAAACGAGTTATTCGATCAAACTCCTATTCAATGGATTCACCATTTCGGCGATGGCAATAAGTATCCTCTTACTCTTGTTATTTATCCGAAAGTATGGCGAAGCCTTCGCACGGGGACCAAAAAAGGCGTCGGACAACTAGAGTTCCAACTCGTAAACTTCCATACACCCAAGCCTTGTGTTTTTTGCACTGTGCTTCGTTACAAAAAGGCTTATGTAGCTTTGGCTATGGGCGCTTTTTGTGCCTTGCTCAGTACCAAATCTACTTCGGCTTAATATATTACAACTTACGGGCTGGTGCACTAGTCTCCGAACACCTCAGAATTACAGTTTGTAAAGATTTGAATTCGTTCTACAATATCTTCATTATCTTCAGATGGATCAAGGTGTATTCGCGATTTTTTTTAGGGATCAAATCCAAATTCCTGGTACATTAAAAATTATATTTCTAAGAGCACGCCGAATTTTGATCAGACAGGATTTAAAATGAAAATTCAAACAAATTCGAAACAACATTCTGTCAATTTCCCATTGTAGTTTTAGCGACAAAAAACAAAACTGATGAAGACGATTGATTTCTTGCAAATTCCTATGGCCTGTTTATCACTGGTTTTCATCCTGGGTGCCTGCCAACAAGCCACGGAGTCCTCCTCCCAAACAGAAAGCCCCTCAAGCATTCAAACACCGGATATCGAAACACATGCGGACGAATTATCCGAGGCACTTCTCGATAAATTTCCGATGATTGAGGGAAGCAAGCAACTGATTCTGGTTAGGGCCAATTCTCCAACTGCTACTACCGGACAATTAGAAACCTACCAAAAAGAAGAAGGGAGCTGGCGGCTTCTTAAGCAACATATTCCTGTTAATTTAGGAAAAGCGGGTTTTGCGCCTTTCGGCGAAAAGCGGGAAGGAGACAAGAAAACACCCAGTGGATTATTTCTTCTTGGTCCGACTTTCGGGTATGAAACCAAACCGGAAACATCGATGGAATTTATCCAGATAGATGATTCACATTACTGGATGAGCGATTCGGATTCTTCCAATTACAACCAACTCCTGCACTATAAACCTGGTAGCCCGGAGATGGAAAAAATGCGCCGGACTGATGATCTGTATAGCTATGGCGTGGTAGTGCAATATAATACCCAACCAGCTGAACCCGGGCTCGGCAGTGCCATTTTTATCCATGTAGAACGTGGCCCTGATAAACCAACACTTGGTTGTATCTCCTTGCCAAAAAAAGAAATCATCCAACTGATAGAATGGTTAGATTCATCAAAATATCCGGTAATATTGATGGGAACATCTACTTATTTGGATTAGGGTTTATTGTGAATAATGTGTTCCGCAGGAAAAAAG
>JAGQWR010000072.1 GCA_020437105.1 Saprospiraceae bacterium | reverse complement strand
ATGGTTTTACAGAAGTATATGATGTACCTCTGATCGCAGAAAGAGTAGAAAACCGAAACGTAAATTTAACTGCCGGTTATCTCTGGACATTCTAGAGTAAAACGGATCTATTATATATAAAAAAACCGCGCCAGCCCCTTTTGGGCGGCGCGGTTTTTCAGTTCATATAACACATGACTACATTTTCAGTCTGTTGCGAATTCCGGCAGGAATTGCTTCCTGGTGTAACAGAAAGGAGATCGTTTTATAACGTACGTAATTTTTGCTGACATACAGATAACCTTCGTAGTTGTTGCCAGTACCCCAAGAATTCTTAATCTTATACCACTCCTTGCCATTCTGGTCTTTAATTAACCCTACAATTTGCATGCCGTGGTCATCGGTAGTAGTGAAATTATCATATCCAGCCTGACGCATTTCTGCGGTAATAGTCATCTCTTCCCGTGGTCCGGAAAACATGGTTGCAACTTCATCCTCACTCATGTCCTTCACTTCCTTTACCGGAACATACGCAATCCCGTTGCGCCAGCTGAAGTATTTTTCACTAACATCAGCTGCCCAGGAAACCGTATAGCCTTTTTTTAGGGCATTGTCGATAATGGTAATCATATCTTCCATCTGGACATTATAGCTCAGGCCGTAATTCCAGTTGTCAGGCACCATAATGACCATTGGCTGGTAATAGGGTTGGTGTGACCAGGAAGTGATTTGCACATAGTCATCCGGGTTGATCCCTACAAAAGTTTCTGCAAAAGTCTGAGGTGTATAGGAATTGCCTTTGTATTCAAATTTACTTGGGAAGGCACCCAGATACACATCCAAAACACTTGAAATAGCTGCCTTCCATGCCGTTGAAAGTTGTTTGTTTGGATTTTCAATGACCGCATCGAGCATACCCTTTAACATACTTTCCATCTCACCGTGGCGGTTAATATCAGTGCCGTATTGAAGTCCGGTATAGACCTCATAAGGAACCATGCCGTATTTGCGATACATATCGATTACATCCGGTAATGCACCTCCCTGACCATAATTCAGGTAGCCATGCATCCGGACATACCGATCGGCTTTTTCTTCATATACATTCCGTACGGTGTACATCTCTGCTAAATCAATAGGTTCTTTTCCCATGCGGATCATTTCTGATTCCAGGAAAGAATTCGAACAATAACTCCAGCAGGTGCCGGAAGCTCCCTGACTTTTAACAGGTGTAGCTTCCAGGTCGATGATCGGGCTAAATTCAAAACCTTCTTCCAGTTCACTTTTATTGCCATCTAAGCTTTCAATCAGGTCAACCTGAGCAGATAGGCCGAGGCTAAGAAACAGGAAGAAAGAAAGTACAATCGAGTTTTTCATTCTTATGATATTGGTTCAAAATTTAATGATATTCAATCTAGTTAGGTTAGGTGTATTTACATCTTTACAAACGGCCGGCTCCAGGTTTTACTGGCATGCCGAACTCTGGTATAGTACATGCCAGGGGCAAGTCCCTCCAAAGACAATTGATAAATCAACCCATCGGTGGAATTTGGCACTACCGTTTGGGTTTGCAGTATTTTGCCAGTTGGGTCAATAATGTCAACCTGGAAATTATCCGCTTCGTAACCCTGAATCTCAACAGTTAGATGATCCGATGCCGGATTCGGATAAACAGAAAATAACCGGGGCTCTGTAATGACTTCCTTTGTGTCGGTGTATTGACCAACTACAAAATCAAAGCGCACACTTCCTCCAAATTCAGATTCAAACGTTTTCAGGGAAACGGCGAAATTGTTAAAGTAGTACTGAAATTTAAAGTATCCACTTCCTACTGAAGGGTCAACAACATCCCAATACCAATAAGATAAACCATCATCACCCGAATCGTCCACATATAGGGAATAACATCCATCAGGCAAGACGACCTCGTCTTCATAAGTGGTGGCATTTGCCATCCCGGTACGAGATAAAACGGTAGTACCAGTCTCATCCCGGATCGTCCAGAAGTTTTCGCTTGCCCGATTATTAGTTTTAAATTTCAGAATGATGGTCTCGTCAATATCAAACATTTCCGGAACCTCAAAGGAAGACCGCATCATGTTGTTGTCCGGATTTTCATCGGCGGCACCGTTTACTTCCAGTAATTGTACTTCAAATATTTTGGTATCTGAAGCGGTATTCCAAAAACCGGTAGCATCAACAGGGAGGTCGATTTCCCGGGTTTCGCCTTCATAGATAGGTTCGGAATAATCATACACGCGTGTGCCACCGCCTTCCACCCGGTATTGAATTTTGAGGGTGCCAATGGTATTCGAGCCACCATTTTTCACTACAATACGTGGTAAGTTACAGGCAGGATTATAGCGACCGTATTGGTGCATATCTGTTGGGCGAATAATAGCTTCAATAGAGGCGTCAGTCTGATGGTTTAATGGGCCATAAGTGACCAACTGACTTGATACAAGGTAGTTTGCCTCTGTGAGAAAAGAGCCGTTGACACCATAATCGATATTAACTGATTCCCCGGCATTTACCAGGAAGGTTAGATCAGATTCATGGATGTCTGTGTCCAGCCCGGGACACCAACCTGCGCGGGCAAAGGTCCAGGTACCGCCTTGTGGGTACATCGGATTTTCTGAACACTGTTTCCAGACATCAAATACAAATTCCTGGGTGCCCCCGTCCAGGTTGATATAGTGTGCACGCGGTACAAATTCTCCATTCTGTCCGTGGCCGGTAATGGAGGATCGAATTTTAAATTTAGACCCATCAGCGCGGAGACTTACATCCCGTGGCTCAAAAAATTGATCATTCTGAATCTGGTCGTAATATCCTCGACGGAAAGGCCAAATGTTTTGAATTTGAAGAACGTCTCTTTCGGGGGTACCTTCAATAAACCAGAATTGGATGTCCATATCCTCCTGATTTTGCCCGCCTAATTCCATAGACATAAATTTCTCACCTTTTAGAATAGGCGCAAAGTCAGTCAGATCAAAAAAGAACGTAGCTCCCTGCTGACCGAGGTCGAGTCCGTTCCCGTAAGGGGTAACCAGTGAAAGGATCTCAAACTTGGCATCCGCTTTCTGATAATAGGTGAGATCCCCAATGTTGATCGTTCCTTCTGGGGCTACATATACTGTTCCGGTAACTGTGCCATTCTCATCAACTACAGGCAGATCACCCGCCTGGTATAGAAAAACTGTATCTACAATGACCAGATCACTGCCATCAACAGCATAGCTGATGACTGAATTCGGGTTATTGGGAATGGAGTCAGTCACTATAATGATTTGATCATCCAATATGTATTCACCTTGTACAAAGGTAAACTGCGGACGCATGTTTGTAGCTTCAAAGTTTTTGTAGAGATCTTTGCCCCGGTTGAGTCTCCAACTCGGGAAACCGTAGATAGGTGCAGGTACACTCCCCGGGCCATTATCCAACGCAATGGTTCCAATTCCCTCGTCTAATTTATGGTAGGCAACGAGGTTGCCGTAGAATGGGTGTTGGTCGGATACTTCCCGGAACAACCAATCCTGAATAGTGGCTTCATCCAATTCCACATTCCAAACCCGAATTTCATCAACCAGGCCGTAATAGGGATTCGAACCATTTACGGCACCGCCAAAATTAAAATTCTGAATATCGATGGACCTGGTTTTGCCGGTCCCGGAATGCCAAAGCGTACCGTTTAGGTAAATTCGCATGGTACCAGTAGTAGCATTTTTAGTAAAGGTCCAGTGATTCCATTGTCCTTCAAAAGATTGTGCCGTTGCCGCTTTTTCGATCCGGTCGTATCCAGTGCCGTCGTTGCCACAATCCCAATAAACAGTAGCGTTACTCCATGGCAGGTGTACATTTAGTTGTCTGTTATTATCGGCATCGGTGGCTTCAAAAATGGAAGAATTTATTGGCAACACAGCTGCATTACCATAGCACCACATAGAAACAGTTATTTCATTGGAAATGGAGGATAGATTAGCAGCGTTGGAAAGATCCAATGCACCTGCGCCCTCAAAATCAAGCGCATTATCTGCTGTGGAATTTAAAAGTCCGGCAGGGAAGCCGGCATCATCAGCGAGGATAGTGCTTGAAATAAATGGTAATTGATTGGTGAAACTGTAGTCCACCAAAACATTGGAGCTGCCGTCCCAATCAAAATTTTGATAAAAGTTAAGCGTTTGCGCGCCGGCGATCAGGAAAGGGGTATTCAGGAAATAGACCTCCGTGAACCCATCAAGATCCGGATTATTTGGATCCAATTCTGTTTTACTGGTTGCTTTCATCCGAATCCGCAGATAGGAGACCTCGCCTCCGGCTAAGGTCAGATTAAAGCGCAGCCCGGAAATGGCACCGGCACTCAGACCTGCAGTAGAAAGCTCATCTGCGGTGTATAAAAATTGATGTCTCCCCAGCGATTCATAATTATCTAAAACCATGGTTCCGGCACCAGCTCCGACTGTGGCAGTGGTTTCTCCAATGACCTCCAGATAATTTGTGCTATGCTGCATAAATTGGAGGTATGTGTAAGTAGGGTAGGTTACATAATCGAAATCTGTACCAGAAAAATTCGATATGATATGGCTTGGGTGGGTAGCTCGGGTAGAGTCCTGCTGGTTGGGGTCTGTAATAAAGGTATTACAGGAATAATCCCATTCCCGACAACCAACATTGCCGTTTCCTACTGCAGCATCATGACAGCGCATATTGTAGCGCATCAGAATCTTGCGGTAGGTTTGTCCGGGATCATCCGGAAACTGAAAATAGCCAGATCTACTGGTAGAATCCCAGGTTAAGGTTTGAACTTTGATGGTATCCTGAGCGGCAGTTTCACCTATAAACAAGAAACAGAGAAAACTACAAATTAGGTAAAGGTTTCGATTCATTGCTAGCTGTTTGAGCGTAAATAATTTTGCTTGGACCGTAAAAATACGGATTCTCCGTGGGAAGCCCGAATCAGAAACTGTCTGATCAATTACCGTACTTTAAATGTATGATTTCAAAAACGGTGCCTGCTTCCTGCGCGATATACAGGCCGTCATATTCATATTCCGGAAAAGTGGAGTAATCACCTGAGTTGGAAATAAGATTAAGCAGGGCTGGTGTGGTGTTTGAATGACCGACAATCAATACCTTTTCTCCGGGATGTTTGAGCCGCAATTGTTGCAAAAAGGCAGGCAGTTCGGTTGGATCGTATTTATCAATTTTTAGTTGATGCTGTAAGGCTACCGGTTCGGCGGTTTGCATGGTGCGTTTAAAATCGGTTGAATAGATGGCATCCAGTGCTACATGCTCCAACATTTTTTGAAGCGCCTGGGCCCGGGCTCGTCCTGCTTCTGACAGATCCGGATTTTTGGAAATGGTATCCTTTTCTGCGTGTCGCACCAGAAAAATAGTAGTCATTGTTGTTACCGGCGGACTAGTTTCTACGGGGGTGGATTCGCAGGCAACAAGGAAAAGGAAACAAGTTCCAGCTAAAAGGATGGTTGAGTATCGCATCTTTTTACCTGAAATTACACTTTGGCCGGTATTTTCAGGTAAGGTGGAACCAGATTCTTTTTTTTAATTGACTTCATTCGCCGAAAGGGCGCTTGCCTCCAGTGATTCCGGAATTTCGGTATAATCCTCTAAGGGTAAATTTTTTCGTATTTCCCGCTGAAGGTACCAATAGGTTACGCTGGCTGCCAGGACGTCTGCAATAGGGAAACTATACCAGATGCCATTCAATCCGTAAAAGGAAGGCAGAATCAGAACGAGAGGTATCAGGAAAAACCCTTGTTTGCTCATGGTTAGCAGCAGCGCAGGTAAGGCCTTGCCAACAGCCTGGAAGTAGGCAGATCCTATTAGTTGTACGACAATAAGCGGGGTAGCCATAAATACGAGGATCAGTGCCTTGGGAGTTGGTTCCAATAAGGCAGGATCTGTCGTAAACAAGGCTATAAAGGATTTAGAAAACAGCAGGATCAAGGTAAAAATACCCAAGGCTATCAGGGTACCTGTTCGGATGGAAATCCGGAGAGTCTGCCTTACCCGGGCCCAGTTTTTGGCTCCATAATTATACCCGGCAATTGGAAGGAAACCCTGTGTGATCCCCAAAACCGGAAAATTTGCAAACATGCTTATTCGGTTGATTATGCCGAAAATAGCTACAGCCAGTTCATTGCCGTATTGAAAAAGGCTGTGATTGAGTACAATGGTGAGTAAACTAATGGTTCCTTGTCTGGCCAAGGTAACCGAGCCAATGGCACTTATTTCCTTAAGAATTGAAAAACGCCATTTTAGTGCATTCAGGCTTAAAGGCAATTCGGATCTTCCGGAAAAGAAGAAGAACCAAATCGAAAAACCGGCACTCCCAAAATAGGAGATGGTTGTTGCCCAGGCAGCACCTGCCAGTCCCCAGTCAAAGTAGATGATTAAAATCGGATCAAGAATGATGTTGGCGACTGCCGGGATTAACATAACCAACATAGCCATCTTTGGAGCCCCTTCTGCCCGCATGATATTATTGGTCATCATGGCCCATGCGAGGAAGGGCACGCCAAGCAAAACGATTTTGAAGTAAACTCTGGCAGGTTCAAGGATTGCTCCCTTTGCTCCAAATAAATTGAGTACCTCATCCATGAAAAAAGTGCCCAGCCCAACCAACAGCAAGGCAAATGCAAGGGTCAAAGAAATCATGTTTCCGAAAACTGCACCGGCATGTTTGTAATTATCTCCGCCTAAAGCCCTTGAAATGACAGAGGATCCTCCCACACCAATAGCCATGCCCATGGAAGAAATCAGGAACATGATGGGCATAACAACGGTGATCGCAGCAATGCCGAGGGTGCCCACAAATCTGCCGACAAAAATGGTGTCAACTATAAAATAAATGGACATGACCAATATGCCAATTGAGGCAGGTACAGCCATTTTTGTCAGGAGGTTTCCGATCGGACGGATACCAAGATCTTGGGAAGTTTTCATAATGGATTTTCGCGCAATAATTGTAAGACAACAATTTTAACTTTAAAAAGATTTAATCCGGAGTAACGGACTTCATTATATTGGGGAATATTGATAAATATGATGAAATTTCAATGGTTTGTCGGCTTTGGTGTGCTCTTGCTCCTAACTTTGTTTGGAGCCTGTCAGCCAAAACCAGCATCCGACACGGCTGAACCAACACGCTTTTTGATGGTGCTTGGGGTCGCACAGGATGCGGGTTACCCTCAAACCGCTTGCGCGAAAGCCTGTTGTCAACATTATTGGGATCAGGAAACAACCGCAAAATATCCGGCCTGTCTGGCTTTGGTTGATGAGGCCCGGGATGTTTTTTGGCTGTTTGAGGCAAGTCCGGATATTAAGTTTCAATTAGAAAAAATTTATGATCAAACCCGGATCACACCGGGGAAAATGCCTGCAGGTATTTTTTTGACACACGCGCATATCGGGCACTATGCCGGTTTGATGCATTTCGGACGCGAGGTAATTGGTGCCGACTCCATACCTGTATATGTGATGCCTCGTATGGAAACATTTTTACGTTCAAATGGCCCCTGGAGTCAATTGGTGGATCTGGGGAATATAAAATTGGTTTCTCTGACAGCAGATTCAATTTTCTGGTTGGAAAACCAGATTGGGGTACGGGCATTTGAGGTGCCACACCGGGATGAATTTTCCGAAACTGTTGGTTTTGATATAAAGGCATCAGATTTAAATTTTTTGTTTATTCCCGATATTGATAAGTGGGAAAAATGGGACAGGGATATTCGGGAAGAAATAAAAGCGGTTGATTATGCATTTGTAGATGCAACCTTTTTTGATAATGGCGAACTTCCAAACAGGGATATGTCTGAAATTCCGCATCCTTTTGTTGTGGAAACAATTTCCTTGTTGGATACGATGGAGTCAGTGGAAAAATCAAAGGTTTATTTTATGCATTTTAATCATACCAATCCACTTTTGTTTGATGAGTCTGCCCGAAAACGTGTTTGGGAACAGGGATTTAATATCGCCCGGGAGGGCGCACGTATTGAGTTTTAGTTTTTTGTTGAGTATTTATTTTTTAAACTATGCCGTTTTCTGATTTTCATTTTCGCCCCCTGGATTCCGGAGATGCTGCCGGATTGTATAAATTGGTACAACAAAATAATGCAAGGCTTAAAAAGTATTTTCCGCTAACACTGGAGGCTGTTAATTCTCCGTCTGCTGCCAAACGGTATGTCCGGGAAAATTTAGAAAAGATGAAGGAAGGTACCGGCTATTATTTTTTAGTTGATTATTTGCCAGAGCAACGACCTGTTGCCTTGCTAATTTTAAAAGATATTAATCTAAGAATTCCGAAGGCTGAATTGGCCTACTTCGTTGATGGTAGTTTTGAAGGTCGCGGACTAACAACCTGGGCGGTCGGTCATCTGGTACATTTTGCATTTAATCAACTGGGTTTCCATAAATTATTTTTACTGGCTGATGAGCAAAATCATGGTAGTTGCCGGGTAGCTGAAAAAAATGGATTCGGGTGTGAAGGTGTTTTGATGGATGATTATCGAACAGGGGTCGGGGATTTAATAAATTCCAGATATTATGGATTGTTGAAATCAAAATGGGAAAGCTGTAGAAACGAAATACTTTGAAAGTGTTCAAAACACCATATTTGTATCTGGGAATAGTGTTATTGTTTTCCGCCATGAATATTAGTTGGCAGGGAGATCGCACCGCCCGGCGGGTATTGGGTTCGGATGCACAGGGTTACTACGCTTATTTGCCCGCGCTTTTTATTTATAATGATTTGTCCTTTGGTTTTGCCGATTCAATAAGTACCAAATACTTTACTTCGGATACAAAATATGGGTATAGTGCTGATTTGGAAAAAGGCGTAGTAAATAAATATTTCGCAGGTACGGCCTTACTGGAGGCGCCCTTTTTTTTACTAGCCTATAGCGCCAACCAGCTTGGATTTGGTCCGGTGGATGGTTATGCTCCGGCCTTCCCGAATTTGATTTCAATTTCCGGTATTTTTTATTTGTTGTTCGGCCTTTGGTTTTTTGAACGCGTATGTGTAAAGATGGGAATTCAGCAAAAAACGGCCTGGCTCTTTGGTGTGTTTTTGGTATTCGGTACAAATTTATTTCATTATACGGTTGTGGAACCGGGGATGTCGCATGTTTATTCTTTTGCCCTCATTAATGGCTTTATTTATCAAACCCTGCAATGGCGGGATTCCAATCGTTTAAGGAATTTATTGGGGATGGGGTTTTTGTTTGGACTGATTTTTTTAGTGCGTCCTGTAAATATTATAATCGCTTTTTCCTTACCCTTCTTTTTTGTGCCACCAAATCGGTTTCAAGCCTTTTTTATTCAGTTATTTAAGAACTGGAAAGGCCTGCTGCTTGCCGGTGTAATCGCCTTATTTGTGTTGTCTGTCCAAAGCCTGATATACTTTTTTCAAACGGGTGATTTTTGGGTATATTCCTATGAAGGAGAAGGTTTTAATTTTGGGAATCCGGCATTCCTGGATTTCTTATTTAGCTATAAAAAGGGCTATTTTTTATATACCCCCATGGCCTTTCTGGCTGTTATTCTGGGTGGCTACTATTTAATTAAAACAGACCGACCAGGTTTCTTTTATTGGTCCGGCTTTTTGATTTTTCTCATCTATGTTTTGTCTTCCTGGTGGAACTGGTGGTATGGAGGGAGTTTTTCAAGCCGTGTCATGATCGATTTCAGTATCGTATTATTTTTTCCGTTTGTAAAATGGTTGGATAAACAGCGCAAGGGCGTTTTCCGAACAACCATTCTTGGAGTGTTGTTTTTTTTGACCATGGTTTGTCAGATACAGACTCTTCAATATCGATATTTCATTATTCACTGGGATTCAATGAATAAAGAACTGTATTGGGAGCATTTTTTGGAATTGCCCGGATAGGCGTATGTTAGGAATTTAGTAATCGGGCTGCAAGAGGCGTTAAATCGCTTATATCCCCAACCTACTCTAACATAATCAGGACATCCGGATTACTCCGAATGCCCTGACCTCTGTATCAACGCAACATTAAGAAATCGCTGACCACTACCTCTGTAATTTGGCGGTTATTGCCTTCCTTGTCCTGGTAATCCCGGTGTACGAGTTTTCCCTGAACAGCAACTTCCATGCCTTTTTTCCAGAATTTTTCCATGTGCTCTGCGACTTTCCCCCAACCGGTCAGGTTGTGCCATTGCACTTCCTCTACTTTTTCGCCTTCGGCATTTTTGTAGCTTTCATTGGTGGCAATAGAAACTTTTGCCAAATGTTTACCCGTTTCGGTCTTTTTGAACTCGACATCCCTTCCGAGGTTGCCGATTAACTGAACCGTGTTCTTCAAACTTTTCATGATTCCTCTTTTTTCATACTTCACATTTGATAATTCAGGTGGTACCAACCTGTCAGGCAAATTTGAAGGGAATTTTAGAAAGTATCCGTTATTAAACGTTTACTTTCGTTTATAAACGAATAAAAATTTCAATTGGCCAAAAAGCCCATATTACGTACCACTCGATTGCTGCTTCGCCAGGTAGCAGAAACCGATGCCACCTTGTTATTTGACCTGTGGAACCGTCCGGAAGTGCGTCGCTATCTTTGGGATGACCAGGTAGTCGAAATGGAAACCATTCAGGAATTGCTGATCTTAAATGACCGACTACATCGGGAACAGCAATACGGCTTGTGGTTAATTCACAAAGTTTGGAATCCGACAGAACTACTGGGCTTTTGTGGTTTGTGGCATTATTTTGGAGAGGACCAGCCCCAATTGATTTACGGATTAAAAGGCGATTATTGGAAACAGGGGATTGCCACAGAAGCCTCCCAGCGAATAGTTGATTATGCCTTCCGCAAGCTGAAGTTTCCCTTTTTACATGCCGCAACAGACCTGCCCAATACAGCCTCTGCGAAGGTCCTGAAGCGGCTCGGATTTGAATATTGGAAAGCGGAAGAGATTGATGGATTTCCCCTGGTGTTTTTTAAAAAACTGCCCAACACGCCCGGTTTTAAGAAGGCAACCTGATTGCTGATTCCGACAATTCAGACTATTCACCAACATAAAAGGACGCAAAGGGGGCAAGTTTCCCTATCTTTAGGTTTACACATAATGTGTTGATTTTCCATTTTTTACTTTGTATTTATGAAACCAAGTAAGGACAATTTCTCCCAACAAGCCGACTTTTACGCCCGTTTTCGTCCTGGTTACCCGGACGCCCTTTTTGACTGGGTTTTTCAGCAAATAACTTCTTTTGAAAGAGCCTGGGATTGTGGCACCGGCAACGGACAAATTGCCCTGAAACTGGCTGATCGTTTTGAAGTTGTTTTAGCAACAGATATTTCAGAGGCTCAGTTGGATAAGGCTACTCCACGTGAGAACATCATGTACCGTGTTTCGCGTGCGGAACAGACGGATATGCCGATGGAGTTTTTTGATTTGATTACGATTGGACAGGCACTGCACTGGTTTGATTTCGACGCTTTTTTCGCGGAAGCAAAACGCGTTATAAAGCCTGGAGGCTGGTTAGCTGCCTGGGGTTATGAACTGTGCACCCTGCCGGAAAAATTGAATCCGGTTATCCATTCCTTTTACCACGATGTGCTTGGCGATTACTGGGATCCTGAACGCCGACATGTGGATAATGCCTATGCCGATATTCCTTTTCCATTTTTGGTCATTCCCACACCAAAGTTTGTGCAAACCATGCACTGGGATCTTGAGGAGATGGAAGGGTTTCTGAATACCTGGTCGGCGGTACAGCACTACCGGAAAGCAACCGGCGAGGATCCCGTTAAACATGTGATGAAGGATCTGAATAAGTTGTGGCCTTCCGGCGAAAAACAAGTAGTGAGCTTTCCCTTGTTTTTGAAAATGGGTAAATTGCAAAGGTAAGCAGGGGTAATCAGGCCAGATAAAACAAGTCTGGCACGCCAAATTAAACGGATTTTTCATCTGTCTGGCGGAAATTATTAATATGCTTACCCCACTAACTTACTAATATGAAGAACTACCTCGTCCTTTTAATGCTCGCCATTCCTTTTTTTATTTCCTGTAATGGGGCAAATGACTTTTCTTATTCCCCTGCTCCGGAAACGGAAAACATGGGTTTTGCCGAGGAAAAAACCGCTTCCCGGGAAGATGAGCGCTATGATCAGGCCACTGACGGAACGGCTCAATCGGCTGACCTTCCGGAAATCACCAGAAAAATTATCAAAACGGCTGATTATCGAATCCGCGTAAATAGTGTGGAGGAAAGTACTACCCGAATAGAAAACCTGGTAACTGAATATGGCGGTTACATTACTGCCCAGGAAGTTAACAGCAGCTCTTATGAGCTGAATGGAACGATCAGCATCCGCGTGCCGGCCGAAAAATTTGATGCCCTGCTGGAAGCCCTCGGCGGGGAAGCTGAATTCACAAATTACAAACGCGTTGAAGCACGTGATGTAACCGAAGAATATGTAGATATTGAAACCCGATTAGCCACTAAAAAAGAAGTGCGCGATCGATACGTGGATATCCTCCGTAATAAAGCAAAGACCGTAGAAGAGGTGCTTTTAGCAGAAGAGCAAATTCGGGTAATCCAGGAAGAAATAGAATCCAGAGAAGGACGACTCCGATTCCTGAAGGACCGTGTGTCGATGAGTACTATCAACCTGAATATCTATCAGCTTATCGAATATCAGGAAGAACCGTCCGTGTATAAACGTAACTTCTGGGGCGAGCTAAAAGACAACATCGTTGATGGAGGTGCCCTCATCCGGGATATTTTCCTTGGCCTGGTTTCTATCTGGCCCCTTATTCTGCTCCTGCTCCTGTTTCTCTGGAAAGGAAAATGGATGTGGCGGAAAATCAGGAAATAGAATTTTTAATTTTTAGTTCTTAAAACTCAAACTCCTGATAGCTATCGGGGCAAACTCACACTCACACTCACACTCACACTCACACTCAAACTATATCCTGTATGCGCTTCTTAATCATCTCCCTCCTTTTCTTACTCCCGTGGCAAAGCCAGGCCCAGGAAAGTGTCAGAACCCTTGTTGCTGAAGGTGTAGTCCTCCATGATGCCGGCGATTACGATGGGGCGCTGGCCTTATATGAACAAGCCTATAAGTTGGATCCGACCTATGTTACCACAATGTATGAAATGGGATTTACCTACCATGCCATGGGGGATTATAAAAAAGCGCAGAAGTGGATGAAGAAGGTCATCAAACTGAACGACCTTTATGTAGGCGATGCCTATTCCATGCTTGGCTCATCACAAGACGATATGGGTAAGCCAAAAAAGGCGATCAAAACTTTTCAAAAAGGGCTGGCTCTTTTTCCGGATGACAATATGCTGTATTTTAATCTGGCTCTGACCCATTCGCGGCTGGAGGAATGGAACGAGGTGGCAGCGAATCTGGAGGAAGGCATTTTGCTCGACCCTTCCCATGCGAGTAGTTTGCTGCTAATGGCTACCGCCCAGGAGATTTTGGGAAATAAGAGCAAAGCTTTAATGAGTGCCTACTGGTTTTTGATTTTGGAACCGAATACATCCAGGTCTGCTGCTGCTGTGGCACTGACCAAGCGGGTAATTTTACCAGATATGGAAGCAGATGAAGACAGTAACCTGAATTTGACACTTGTAATGAATGATGATAAAGAATTTGCAACTGCAGATATGGTCTTAGGTATGGTCGCATTCTCGCTATATAATGAAACCAAAGGAAAGATTAGTGTACCCGAATTATTTGTTGGTATCAACGAAAGCTTCTTTAAAATCCTGGATGAAAATAAGGAAGACAAGATCGGCCTGTGGTGGGAAGGATTCGGGTATATATTTATTAGTTTGGAAAAAGCGGGACACACAGAAGCGTTTAGCCACTATATCTGGCAGTCGGAAGGTGGCCAAATAGCACAATGGATCGAATCACACGATGCGCAAATGGATGCTTTCTTTAACTGGATTGACAACTTATAGAATTGTACCCACTTGGGTAGCTCCGGGATTTTTAATAACTATGCATCCGATTTGACAGATTGGCAGCGCTTGCCGCATCAGGCGTGTTATTATAAAAAAGAATTCTATGAGAAAATACGGATTGGCCTTATTCATTCTTGGCTTTTCAATGGCCGTTTTCGCGCAGGCAGATACGACCATTTACCAGACGGCCGATCAATTTCCACGGTTTCCCGGATGTGAGGAACTGGATACCACCCTGGCTGTAAGACAACAGTGCGCCGAACAAGCTTTGCTCGCCTTTATTTACCAAAATGTTCAATATCCCCTGGAGGCCAGACTTGAAGGGATTGAGGGAACAGTGGTAGTTAGTTTCGTGGTGGAGCAGGACGGTACTATTTCTGATTGGAAAATCTTACGGGATATTGGTGGTGGATGCGGTGCCGAAGCAATACGGGTCGTGAGTGCGATGAATGAAGTTGGTGTTCGATGGGTTCCGGGTAAAATAAAAGATACACCGGTTCGCCTGCGATTTAATTTGCCGATTCGATTTAGATTGGAAGAACCCCTGCCTTATAGCATGCTTGGCCGGGATAGTGTTTATACTGTCTTAGACCAGGAGGCCATTTTTATTTCAGAAACAGATTCAATCAGTTCCTGGTTGGAGAAGATGATGAAAATTCCGAAAGGATATCAGGATAGCTGCCGTATTGGGGATATGGAATTGAGTTTGTTAGTAGGTCCCAATGGCAATGTAAAGGTCTATGATGTAAGCGATTACAATAACCTGGGATTCGATTTTCAGTTTGAGTTAATTTCTGCAGCTAATCAAACGAGTGGAATGTGGAAGCCTGCTATCTACCAGGGACGACCAGTAAGTTCACTGGTGAATGTTGGTGTACTGATAGAACCAGTAGGGGCGGCTTGTTTGGATGTTATCCAGTCGTATGAATTGGCTAAGCAATTATCAGAAGAGGGGCTCCAACTCTATAATGAAGGCGAGATCGAAACCGGTATTTTGAAAATGTCGGAAGCGGTTGATCTTTTTCCGGACCATGCCAATTTCCGATATGTACGCGGACAGGCATATCTGAATGAAAACATGTACGAGGAGGCCTGTATCGATTTGAAGCACGTACAAAAGATCTTGCCTTTATCCGTAGCAAATGAGATTGTTGACCTGATTTGCAAATAATAAATGATTCAGCTTTGGGATTTACCTCTTCCGAAGTTTCTCTTTGAGGTATTTTCCTGTATAGGAATCTTTTACTTTTGTCAGCCCTTCCGGGGTGCCCTGGAAGAGGAGGTTTCCTCCTAGTTTACCTCCCTCCGGACCCAGATCAATCACCCAATCGGCCGATTTGATGATTTCCATATTGTGTTCTACGATCAAGACCGAATGCCCGTTTTCTACCAGAGCATTTAGTGCATCAAGCAGTTTTCGGATGTCGTGAAAATGCAAGCCGGTTGTTGGTTCATCAAAAATGAATAAGATGTGCTCATCTGCCCGCTCCCGAGTCAGGAAGGAAGCCAGTTTTACCCGCTGCGCTTCTCCGCCGGAAAGCGTACTGGAAGATTGACCAAGTTTCACATAGCCCAATCCAACATCACTTAAAGGCTTGATCTTATTATAGATTTCAGTTTCCTCCCTGAAAAATTCCAAGGCCTCATCGATGCTCATTTCAAGGATTTGGAAAATATTTTTCTCCTTGTACTGCACATCCAAAACTTCCTGCTTAAAGCGTTGTCCCTTACAGGTTTCACATTCCAGCCGTACATCAGCCAGAAACTGCATTTCAATGACTTGCTCTCCCTCGCCTTTACAGGTATCACAGCGTCCGCCATCGACATTAAACGAGAAATGTTTGGGCTTAAAACCCCGGATCATGGAAAGCTGCTGGTCGGACATCAACTTTCGCAAAGCATCATAGGCTTTAACGTAGGTCACCGGATTCGATCGGGAGGATTTTCCGATTGGATTTTGATTGACCATCTCAATCTGAGTAACCTTATTCAGATCTCCGGATAAGGCCATGTGTGCCCCCGGGCCTTTGGCATAGGCTTCGCCGAGGTGTTTTTTCAAGGCAGGGTACAAGATTTGTTTGACCAACGTTGTTTTTCCCGACCCGGAAACCCCGGTTACAACAGTCATGCAATGCAGTGGAAACCGGACATCAATATTCTTCAGGTTGTGCTGCCGTGCTTGTTCTATCTGGATGAAATCTCTGGCCTGCCGCCGACGTTCCGGAACCGGAATGCTCATGACACCAGTCAGGTACTTTGTCGTCAGACTATCTGCGGCCTCATCGTAAATGGATTCAAAAGGTCCGGCAAAGATTACCTCTCCACCATACACCCCGGCACCCGGACCGATATCGATCAAATAATCGGCCTCCCGGATAATATCTTCTTCGTGTTCTACCACGATCACCGTATTACCCAGATCGCGGAGATTCTTCAGTACTTTTACCAATCGGTTTGTATCTCTGGGGTGCAGGCCAATACTTGGTTCGTCCAGCAGATACATCGAGCTGGTCAGGTTACTTCCCAGAGTACGGGTCAGATTGATCCGTTGGGTTTCACCACCACTAAGGCTGTTGGAGAGCCGGTTGAGCGTCAGGTAGCCGAGTCCGACATCCAGCATAAAATCCAAACGGTTGCCGATTTCCAACAACAAGCGTTTGGCTACTTTCTCATCAAAAGGACCGAGTTTTAGTTCCTGAAAAAATACCCGGAGTTCTTCTACCGGCAGGTTGACCAGATCCGGAATGTTTTTACCACTGATTTTTACATACGTGGCCTCATTTCTGAGCCGGGCTCCATCACAGGTATAACAATTGGTTTTTCCGCGGTAACGCGCCAGCATGACCCTGTTTTGGATCTTGTAGGTTTTGCTTTCCAATTCCTGAAAAAAGGCGTTGATCCCTTCAAAGAACTCGTTGCCATTCCAGAGCAGGCGTTGCTCTGCGCGGGTCAGATCCTGATAAGCCCGGTGTACCGGAAAGTCAAATTTATGGGCAACTTCCAGGAAGCTTTGCAACCAGGTACTAAGTTTTTCACCGCGCCAGCAGGCGATGGCTCCTTCAAAAACTGATTTTGATTTATCGGGGATGACCTTCTCTTCATCAATGCCCATGATTCTGCCAAAACCTTCGCAACTTGGGCAGGCACCGTAGGGATTGTTAAAATTAAACAGCTGCGGACTGGGTTCCAGAAAGGTCATGCCATCCAGTTCGAAGCGGTTGTTAAATGCGGCAGATTCGCCATCGATGACCTGAACGATACAATCTCCCTCACTTTCGTAAAAAGCGGTTTGCACCGAATCTGTTATGCGTTTGGTGTTTTCCTCGTCGTCTTTCTGAATGACAAAGCGGTCAATCAGGATCCGGAGATCAAGTTCCTGTGCTTGATCCAGATGCTGTGATAGTTTGAAAGGCGGTTTTTTGCTCTCCAGGATTTCTTCAATCCGAAGCATTTCACCCTGGTAAAACAAGCGGGTATAACCCTTTTGCAACAGCAACTGTAACTCTTGCAGGAGGGTACGATCCTTGTATTTTTTCTGTACGGGAATCTGAAGCATGATCCGGGTCTCATCCGGGTGTTTCAGAATAAAATCAGTCACATCTGCTACCTGATGCCGCAAAACCATGGCGCCGGAAATAGGGGAGAAGGTTTTGCCAATCCGGGCAAATAAGAGCCGGAAGTAATCATAAATCTCCGTTAAGCTGCCTACCGTAGAGCGTGCATTGGAAGTGCTGACCTTTTGTTCGATCGCAATCGCCGGACAAATACCCTTGATGAAGTCAACGTCCGGTTTTTTCATGCGCCCTAAAAACTGACGGGCATAGGAGGAGAGGCTTTCCACATACCGGCGCTGGCCTTCCGCATAAAGCGTATCCATCGTGATGGTCGATTTCCCGGAACCGGACACGCCCGTTACGACGATCAACTTATTTTTAGGGATCCGCAGCTCAATATTTTTGAGGTTATTTCCACGGGCTCCTTTGATATGTATGATATCACGAGGATGATCTAATCCGCTGAGGGTGGGTACTTCGGGCGATTGTTTTTCCATAAATCAATTCTATCACAGCAACAAACCACAAACTTAGAAGTTTTGCCTGACTTCCGGAAAGGGTAATCCGCATTTAGCGCTGCTAAACGTCGGTTTTTGAACCTTGATTTGAGAAAAATGATCTAGTTTTTACTCGAAGACCCCATTTCCCGGCAGACTCTTAAAATCAGTTCACTATATTGGCAATCCAAACCATCAAAACCTAATAAATTATGCCCACGGATCAAGAAATTGCCAGCGGAATTAAGCTGCGCCCCATCGGCGAAATCGCGGATCAGTTAAATATCTCATCCGACGATCTCGAATTGTATGGTAAATACAAAGCTAAGCTTCCGCTGAAGCTGATCAACGAGGAACAAGTAGCCAAAAATAATCTGATTTTGGTTTCAGCTATTTCTCCGACGCCTGCCGGCGAAGGTAAAACCACGATGTCTATTGGTCTTTCTCAAGGACTTAACCGAATCGGAAAAAAAACCTGTGTGGTTCTGCGGGAGCCTTCACTGGGACCGGTTTTTGGTATTAAAGGCGGTGCCGCTGGAGGTGGTTATTCCCAGGTATTGCCTATGGAAGATATCAACCTGCATTTTACCGGCGATTTTTCAGCGATTGAGAAAGCCCACAATTTGTTATCGGCACTGATTGACAACAACATTCAAAGTAAAACCCGATCTCTCGGACTCGATCCACGGACTATTATCTGGAAGCGGGTGATGGACATGAATGACCGATCGCTGCGCTCTATTGTGATTGGACTGGGCGGAACCGGAAACGGAATTCCCCGTGAATCGGGTTTTGATATCACGGCTGCCTCCGAGATTATGGCTATTCTATGTATGACAGAGAATCGGGCGGATCTCAAACGTCGGCTGGGAAATATTTTCATCGGCTTTACCTTCGATAAAAAGCCGGTTTATGCCCGTGATTTGAATGCTCCCGGTGCTATGGCGGCCTTGTTGAAGGATGCCATCAAACCCAACCTGGTACAAACCCTGGAGGGATATCCTGCGATTATTCACGGTGGGCCCTTTGCCAATATTGCGCAGGGTACCAATACCATTTTAGCTACAAAATTGGGCATGTCATTGTCTGATTATGTAGTAACGGAAGCAGGTTTTGGAGCAGATTTGGGTGCGGAGAAATTCCTGGATATTAAATGTGTCAGTGCGGGGTTAAAGCCTAAAGCGGTTGTATTGGTTGCTACTGTCCGGGCGTTAAAATATCACGGTGGTGTCGCTTTAGCGGATTTGAATGCACCTAATGCGGAGGCTGTGCGTAAAGGTGGAGAAAACCTGAAAAAGCACCTGGAAAATGTGCGTCAGTTTGGTATCGAACCCGTTGTTGCCATAAACAGCTTTACCCAGGATTCGGAAGCCGAACATGATGCGATCCGGGCAGTATGTGGGGAAATGGATGTGCATGCGATTTATACCAATGTCTGGGGCGAAGGTGGAGCCGGCGCGGAAGACCTGGCAAGGAAAGTGGTGGAAGTGGTTGAATCGGGTAAGGCTAATTTCAAACCACTCTATGACTGGAAGAGCCCGGTAGAAGATAAAATTCGAACCATCGCTACTAAAATCTACGGTGCAGACGGCGTTGAATATGCGGCGGCGGCACGTGCTGCCTTGCGGCGAATAGATAAATTAGGCTTGAATGAATTGCCTATTTGCATGGCTAAAACACAAAAGTCTTTATCGGATAATGAGAAATTATT
Source organism: Saprospiraceae bacterium (assembly GCA_020437105.1). GTDB lineage: Bacteria > Bacteroidota > Bacteroidia > Chitinophagales > Saprospiraceae > JAAEZH01. Next base: position 29,803 of record JAGQWR010000072.1, on the reverse strand, counting down.
GGGCCGACCTACCGGTTTTACCATAACAGTCAGAGAAATCGAAATTGCTGCGGGAGCGGGCTTTTTAGTGCCCATTACCGGAAGCATGATGCGGATGCCCGGATTGCCGGCCACCCCATCTGCGGAGCTGATCGATATCGATGAAAATGGAAAAATAACAGGCTTATTTTAAAGAACTGAAAATACAGTAGTTATGATCAAAAGTGTATATGTGGCTGCAACAAGCCAACACGTCGGTAAAACCACCTGTACGCTGGGATTGGTAGCTGCTTTACGACAACATGGCGCCCGGGTTGGATATTGTAAACCGGTCGGGCAGGAGTTTATGGACTTGGGTGATCTTCGGGTGGATAAAGATGCGTTGCTTTTCTCTCAAATTATGAATTTTGATTTGAGTGCAGAAATCCACAGTCCGGTTATCCTGGGGCATGGAGCAACCACTGCTTACCTGGATGATCCGAAGAGCTTTGATTACCGGGGGCGCATTTTAAATGCGTCCCGGCATTTACAGGATGAATATGAATCGGTAGTATATGAAGGAACCGGCCACCCCGGCGTTGGTAGCGTAGTTGATTTGTCTAATGCGGATGTGGCCCATCTGGTCAATGCCGGTGTCATTATTATTGTTGAAGGCGGAATTGGTAATACGATTGATCGCCTGAGTTTGTGCTTGTCAAAGTTCCGCGAACGGGATGTACCCATCCTGGGGGTGATCATTAATAAGACTCTGCCGGAGAAAATGGATAAAGTAGAACACTATATCGGCCGGTGGTTAAACCAGAAAAATCTTGCGCTATTGGGTGTATTGCCCTATGATAAGAGTTTATCCAATCCCATTATGGCTACTATACTGGATGCTGTGCAGGGACGGGTACTTGCAAATGAAGATCGTCTGGACAATCGGGTAGAGGATTTTATTTCCGGCTCTTTGATTGGAACTGAAGATTTGTCAGAAAAACAAAATCTGCTCCTGGTTGTGAGCCACAAACGCCTGTCAGAAGCGATGGATAAAATTAAACAAACGGCGGATCTGACGAATGAAAGTTCTCCAATTTCCGGTGTTATTGTTACAGGTGATGGTCGGCATATCATGCCTGTGGAACATAGCCCGAATTTTGACGAATACATCGAGCGCTACCGGATACCGGTTTTGACTACCGCTCTGGATACGCTGGGCTCGGTAGTCAAGATTAGCCGTATTGAAGTAAAGATTAATACCCGGACTCCCTGGAAAGCTGTTCGTGCTATTGAGTTGATTAAGAAACACGTTAATCTGAATGCTATTTTGGAAAGTTCCTTGTTAAGGTAGTTTGATGTTATGACCCTTTGGGGTATTGACACTAACTGGCAGTCTAGGGTCCAGGGACCTGGTCTAGCTTGCCTTTCGGCTTTGCGGTCTAAGGGCTGCGCCCGGTCTAGGGGTGAGGGCTGCGCCCTGTCTAGGGTCTAAGGTCGAGGGTCTAGAAATTCGTCTGCGACGAATTAACCGGATTGAACGTTTTTATCGTTTCAAACTTGAGCGTAAGTGAACAAAATTTATTGATTAACTTTGCAGCATATTTATCTATTCGATCGTTATGAAATAGATATTGAAACAGGTACATGGCAGATAAGTGGAATAAGTGTTGTACAGAATTGTTGGATTTGGTGGAAGCCAGTCAACATGCGCAGGTTGGAGGCTATGACCATTCCAAGTTGCAGGCTTTGATTTATTACCTGTATTCCCATACCCATTCGCTGGAAGCTTCCCGTCATCCCGATGATGATCCACGTACCCGCTCTGAAGAGATGTTGATGGAATTACCTGTGGAAATCCGGCGTGAAGTGCTGCTGCATGCCGCCCGGGATTTGCAAATGCTTTTTCCCGAACGTTGTGATCGATTGATCGATTGTATTACTCCGATTGAGCCCTCCAGAACCAAAAAGAATACCGATAAGCTTAACCAATATTTACGGCATATTGATGCTTCGATTCATTCGGGGAGATATACCCTGGCTTTAAAGCTGACAAATCGTTGTCTTAAAGAATATTACCGGGCCTACCTCAAAACAACTATCCTCCATTGGGAACCCACAACAGAGAATGTACAGTGGATGTCCATTAGTGTGGTACGGGATATGATGAATTACTTCCGAACACACTCGATTCCGTATTCAGAACGGCGCATGCTCCTCATGACTACTGTCTCTAATGTCCTTCATACTACGATGGCCCGCCTGAAATCAACTTCCGGCAAATATGCAGTAGATAAAGCAATTGCTATCTATGCCCGCAATAACATGAAGCGGATTGCCAAATTCCTTTCCCGCTATTTTTGATGTTCGCTGTGTTCGCTTCGCGAAGGTTTAACGCGTTTAAATCGTTAAATCCGTTTGCTTCGTTTGAAGCGTAAACTCCTCGACCTTAGACCCTCGACTGGGCGTTAGCCCCGAGATAGTTTGAGTTTGCCCCGATAGCTATCGGGGGAGTTTGAGTTTGGTCCAGTGAGTTAGTGGGTTAGTTTTTCAGTGATTTGAGATTTTATTAAAACTTAAAAATCAAGAATTAAAAATTATTCCGTGAGACCTATTTGGCATGTAGATAATAAACTGGCAGTCTAGGGCCTTTGGCCTGGTCTAGCTCGCCTTTCGGCTTTGCGGTCTAGGGGCTGCGCCCGGTCTATTTTTGCGGGCTGCGCCTGGTCGAGAGTCGAGGGTCGAAGGTCTATTAGGGCTTTTATCCCTTTTGGTCTATTCGGCTTTGCCGGTTGGGTCTATAGCCTTCGGCTTTGGTCTATTATAGGTTTCCTTCGTTTGAAAGGACTTCACTAAAACTTAAAAATCAAGCATTAAAAATTATTCAGTGAGACCTATTTGGCATGTAGATAATAAACTGGCAGTCTAAGGCCTTTGGCCTGGTCTAGCTCGCCTTTCGGCTTTGCGGTCTAGGGGCTGCGCCCGGTCTATTTTTGCGGGCTGCGCCTGGTCGAGAGTCTGGAAACGTCAATGGCCAATCACGGAATTAACGTTTTAAACGCGTTAAACCTTCGCGCAGCGAACTAAATAGACCGTATTTCCGGGAAGGAAATACCTAGACCAGCAGGTTTGGAAAACCGCCTAGACCGAGCCGTAGGCATAGACTGGAGACAGTTTGGGTTTGCCCCAATAGCTATCGGGGGAGTTTGGGTTTGAACCCTAGACCTTCGACAATATAAAAATCTCCACGATCAGAGCATCTGATCAATCCACGCAAGCCGAAGGCGAGCACTCCACACGACGCTCAGCGGAGTATCAACGAGATAGAATCACCCGGAGGCCCAAATGACCTACACCAGCAACTCAAACAGGGTGCTGTTATTATTGATTTCCTGATAATCAATCCCGTATTGATCCATCCTGCGGATAAGTTGTATGTAATGCTCTTTTTGAGCCAGCTCTATGCCTACCACTGCCGGGCCGGCCTGGCGATTTATTTTTTTGGTATATTGAAAGTGTGAGATGTCATCCGATTCTCCCAGGATTTCGTTTACGAATTCCCGGAGGGCGCCGGCTCGTTGCGGGAAGCGTATAATAAAATAATGCTTTAGTCCTTCGTAAAGTAAGGAGCGCTCCCTGATTTCTTCTGTGCGTGTGATGTCGTGGTTTCCGCCGCTTAAAATGCAAACAACTCTTTTGCCTTTAATGGATGGACGTAGTTGGTCCAGAGCAGCAACGGAGAGCGCTCCGGCAGGTTCTACAATAAAGCCGTCTTCATTGTGGAGGCTTAACATCGTGGAGCAAACTTTACCTTCCGGTACCAGCAGAATCTTTTCCAGTGCTTTTTGACACAACGGGAAGGTATGTGCACCTGCCTGTTGCACCGCTGCCCCATCCACGAATGTGTCAATTTTATCGAGGTGACAGACCTGCTTTCGCAGAAAGGCCTCAAACATGGCTGGTGCCCCGGCAGGTTCTACACCATATAGTAAGCAGTTGGGGAAGCTTTGTTTTAGATAGGTGCCAGCTCCAGCTGCAAGTCCGCCACCTCCAATGGGAAGTAGCACGAAATCGGGTGCCTGGTCCATTTGCTGCGCAATTTCCAATCCGACTGTTCCCTGGCCGATAATCACCTGTGGGTCGTCATAAGGGTGTACAAAGGTGGCTCCGGTTTCCCGGGCATTTTCGAACGCCAATTTACTGGCTATATCAAACGTGTCGCCCTGTAGGATGACCTCCACAAAGGCACCTCCAAAACTGCGTACCTTATTTACTTTTTGATCGGGGGTCGTGATAGGCATATAGACCAGTCCCCGGGCTTTCAGAGCTGCACAGGCAATGGCTACTCCCTGTGCGTGATTCCCCGCACTGGCGCAAACAATGCCGCGCTCGAGCTGGTCTTTGGAGAGGCTGGCCATACAATTATATGCACCGCGAATTTTATAGGAACGCACGGCCTGAAGATCCTCTCGTTTTAGATAAATCTCCGCCTCGTAAATTTTAGACAGGCGGGGATGAAATTGGAGGGGCGTGCGTAAGGCTAGTTTCCGGACCCGTTCATAAGCCTGCTCGACTGCTTCTGGCAGCGATAAGGTGGTTTGGGGGGCTGCTGCTTTATCATTCATGGGGTTGGTATTTAAAAATGCACCGGACAATTGCTTGCCCGGTGCCGAATGGTCTAGGTCGTTACCTTTTTTTGTTCGCGTTCCGGACGGAGGCTGCGTACGGTTTTTCCTGCCCGCCACATCTCTGAATCGCGGATTTCTTTTAGTTCTACTTCGAGCTTTTTGCGATAATCTGCCTGGCTGTTGGAGTCGATGGAGCGTTGTGCTTCGGCTCCGCTGGCTACGCTTTCGTACAAGTCTTTGAATACCGGACTGACCGCATCCCGGAATTTATTTTTCCAGTCGAGTGCACCCCTTTGCGCTGTTGTAGAGCAATTGGCGTACATCCAGTCCATTCCGTTTTCAGCTACCAACGGCATGAGACTTTGAGTGAGTTCTTCTACCGTTTCGTTGAAGGCCTCGCTGGGCGAATGGCCATATTCGCGCAAGATGTTATACTGTGCTTCGAAGATACCGGCGATGGCACCCATTAGCGTGCCACGTTCTCCGGTGAGGTCGCTATAAACCTCTTTTTGGAAAGTGGTTTCAAAGAGATAACCTGATCCAACACCTATGCCATAGGCGATCGCCCGTTCCTGTGCCCGACCTGTGGCGTCCTGATAAACAGCATAGCTGGAATTGAGTCCGCGTCCTGCCAGAAACATTCGGCGTAAGCTGGTGCCTGATCCTTTTGGAGCAACCAAAAACACATCCACGTCCACTGGCGGAATGATTTTTGTGCGGTCACTATAGGTAATGCCAAAACCATGCGAGAAAGCCAGTGCTTTACCTGCATGCAGGTATTTTTTTACTTGTGGCCATACCGCAATCTGTGCGGCATCCGACAACAGATATTGGATGATAGTCGCTTTTTTACAGGCGGTTTCGATATCAAAAAGTGTTTCACCCGGGATCCAGCCGTCGTCCAGGGCTTTGTCCCAGGACGGAGAATCCTGGCGCTGACCAACGATTACCGGGAATCCATTATCGCGTAAGTTTAAGGATTGCCCGGGGCCTTGGACGCCGTATCCGATAATTGCAATTGTTTCATTCTGAAGTGTTTCCAGTGCTTTTGAAAGCGGAAATTCTTCCCGGAGAATCACTTGTTCTTCCGTTCCGCCGAAGTTTAATGTTGCCATGATGTTGTTCGTTATACCAGATTAATGAGTTGAAACTTGTTCTTGAAAGGTTTTGAGATACGTATTGAGTTTCTCCATGGGTCTGGCAATCGCAATGCGACCAGATCGGCTAAACTCATAGATTCCTGTTTTTTCCAATTGAATACGCAGGGCTTCCGTTTCATCGGGATGCCCGGTTTTTTCCAGCACGATAAATTCGGCATTGATCTCCAAAATGCGCGCATGGAATTTCCGGATCACCGTCTCTGTCAGTCCGGAGGAACTCAGGGAATCTGCCGGGATTTTGTAGAGGGCAATTTCCTGATACACCATCTCTTCATTTCGGTAGTAAAAAGCCTTGATGACATCTACCTGTTTGTCGAGTTGGGCAACCAGATGCTTAATCATATCCTCATCCACCATGACTACGATAGTGAAGCGGTGGATACCTTCGATGGAAGACCTGGAGACAGCCAGGCTGTCAATATTGATGTGTCGGCGGGTGAAAACCGAAACGACTCTGGAGAGTAATCCCGTTTTGTTTTCAGAGAACACCGTTATGGTAAATTGTTCCATATTATTCAAGTCTGATATCCGTCACGGAGGAACCGGACGGGATAATGGGAAATATATTTTCTTCTTTTTCTACCCGCACATGCAGGAGGTAGGGGCCGTTAAATTCGAGCATGGTCTGTATGGCCTGATCAAGATTTGCCGGATCCGAAACCGCTGCAGCTTCTATGCCAAAGCCTTCTGCTATTTTGACGAAATTGGGATTTTGCAAGCCGACAGAGGAGTAGCGTTTTTCGAAAAACAATTGCTGCCACTGCCGTACCATCCCCAGGAACTCATTATCCAGCAGCACAATCTTTACAGGCTGATTCCATTGGCTGAGCATACCTAATTCCTGAAGAGTCATTTGAAAACCACCATCACCCACAAATAAAACAGTGGTTTTATCCGGGGCGGCCAGTTGAGCACCGAATGCGGCGGGCAAGCCAAAACCCATCGTGCCGGCCCCTCCGGAAGTGATCCACAGGTTGCTTTCCTGAAAGCGGTAATAGCGTGCAGCAGCCATTTGGTGCTGCCCAACATCGGTCACAACAATTGCCCGTCCCTGCGTTTGATCGGAAACTTCGCGGATAACGCGCCCCATGCGAATTACTCCGCTTTGATTTTTTTCTAAATCCCGGTCTATAACTTTTTGCTTTTCCAACTGCGCACAATCCCGAAATTCCTGGAGCCACTCCGGGTGGGAACGGGCATCAACGATGGGCAATAAAGCTTCCAGTGCTTCCTTGGCGTCTGCCAAAACTGCTACATCTGCTTTTACGTTCTTATCAATCTCTGAGGGGTCGATTTCGATGTGAATGACTTTGGCCTGGGTGGCATATCTGCTCAGGTTTCCGGTTACCCGGTCATCAAAACGCATACCTACTGCGATCAGGAGGTCACATTCATTGGTCTTGATGTTCGGACCATAATTGCCGTGCATGCCCAGCATTCCGGTAGATAAGGGGTGGTCGGATTTCAGTGTGGACAAGCCGTGTACCGTTGAAGCAAAGGGAATCCCCGTTTTTTCGACAAACTCTTTAAAAACTTCCTGACCTTTTGCAATTTGAATACCGTGCCCTGCCAGCAGAAATGGTTTTGTAGCCTGGTTGATCAGGGCTGCCGCTTCCCGGATGGCTGTAGTCTGCAATTTCGGACGAGGCTGATAACTTCGGATAAATGGATTGCGTTGGTAGCTGAATTCAAATTCTTCAAACTGGGCATCCTTCGTAATATCGATCACTACCGGGCCGGGTCGGCCGGAATTGGCTATGTAAAAGGCTTTGGCAAAAACCTCCGGAATGTCGGCTGCCCGTGTAATTTGATAATTCCATTTTGTGACCGGCGCTGTACAGCCAACCACATCTGATTCCTGAAAGGCATCGGTGCCGAGTACCTTGCTGTTGACCTGGCCGGTGATGCAAACGAGGGGAGTGGAATCCATCATGGCATCACATAAACCGGTCACCAGATTGAGTGCACCGGGACCGGAGGTAGCCAGGCAAACGCCTGTCTCGCGGCGGATTCGGGCATATCCTTCTGCGGCGTGGATGGCTCCCTGTTCGTGACGGGGAAGGATATGTTGCAAACGATCCTGATAGCCGTGCAGGATGTCATAAACAGGCATGATCGCGCCGCCCGGATATCCGAAAATAGTTTGTACTCCTTCTTCCAGCAGGCAGCGTAAAACCGCTTCTGCGCCACTCATCCAGGTTTTGGCAGAGGCTTTTTGCGCGGGTAAATCCTGTACTTGTTTCAGCGTATTTTGCATGAATATGGATTTTATAGGTCGGTGACACAGCCTTTACTGGCTGATGAAACCAAACGTTGATATTTTTTTAATGCGCCATTGGTGACTCCCCTGTTCGGAGCTTTCCAGGCTGCCTTACGGCGAAGGATTTCTTCGGAGGAAAGAGCGACTTCGATCTTGTTTTGAGCGGCGTCAATCGTAATCAAGTCGCCGTCTTCGAGCAGGGCAATCGTACCGCCATCCTGTGCTTCCGGGCTTATGTGCCCGACTACAAAACCGTGGGTTCCTCCCGAGAAGCGCCCATCTGTGATAAGTGCTACTGAATTGCCTAACCCGGCGCCCATAATGGCTGAGGTAGGTTTTAGCATTTCCGGCATTCCCGGACCTCCCTTCGGGCCTTCATATCGAATGACAATGACAGAGCCGGCTTGGATTTCTTGTTTAATGATCGCATCATTGGCAGCCTGTTCGCCGTTGAAAACCCGGGCTGTTCCCTGAAAGCGCTCACCTTCTTTGCCAGTGATTTTTGCAACAGCTCCTTCTTCTGCCAGGTTGCCAAAAAGGATTTGAATATGCCCGGACGATTTGATGGGGGTTGAAACAGGGTGGATTATGCTTCTTGGATCATGAAGGTCAGCTACAGCTTCCAGGTTTTCTCCAATGGTTTTGCCGCTTACGGTCAGGCAATTACCATCCAACAGGTTTTCCCGGAGCATCATCTTCATAACCGCCGGAATACCGCCTGCTTCATGCAGATCTTCCATGAGGTGCTTGCCGCTGGGTTTGAGATCTGCCAGATAGGGCGTTTGATCGCTTATCTGCTGAAAATCAGCAAGGCTTAAAGGAACATCGACCGAACGGGCAATGGCCAGCAGGTGCAGTACCGCATTTGTGGATCCGCCCAGTACCATGATCAGTCGGATGGCATTTTCAAATGCTGCCCGGGTCATGATGTCGCGGGGTTTTATATCCTGCTCCAATAGGATTTTAATGGCTTGTCCGATGCGGGAACATTCTGCTTGTTTTGCAGAGCTCACTGCCGGGTTCGAGGCATTGAATGGGAGGCTCATCCCCATCGCTTCCAGTGCGGAGGCCATGGTGTTGGCTGTGTACATACCGCCACAAGCTCCCGGACCCGGACAGGCCTTTTGGATGATTTCCCGAAATTCTGACTCCGGGATGAGTCCTGCCCGGCGTTCGCCAAGGGCTTCAAAGGCAGAGACGATATCGAGTTTTTTACTGGCATGGCAGCCAGGTTGGATAGTGCCTCCATATACGATGATAGCCGGCCGGTTTAATCTCCCCAGGGCAATAGCGGCACCCGGCATGTTTTTGTCACAACCGACCACCGTTACCAGCGCATCATACCATTGTGCCCCGGCAACTGTTTCGATAGAGTCTGCTATTAAATCCCTGGATGGGAGCGAGTACCGCATTCCGGAGGTGCCCATACTGATCCCGTCACTTACACCGATGGTGTTAAAGACGAGTCCGATCAGGTCTTCTGCCTGGATGCTTTTTTTGATGTCGAAAGCCAGGTCGTTGAGGTGCATGTTGCAGGGGTTTCCCTCCCAGCCAGTACTGGCAATACCAATCTGTGGTTTTTTGAGATCCTCGACTGACAGTCCGATGGCATGCAGCATCGCCTGTGCGGCAGGTTGAGTATCATCCTGTGTGATGGTTCGGCTATATTTATTTAGTGTTTGCGACATAGTTGTATTTCAAAATTGAGCTAAAAAAAAGAGCCATTCCCCTGCAGGAATGGCTCTTTTGATGGATCAAATAGGGCACCCTTTCAGGAATTGTACCGTCAGGTAATTCTGATAATAATAATGCGTCCGAAAATTTGTCCCATTTGATATTGCATAAAAAAAGCCGTCCCGGTAAGGGGAACAGCGTTTAACCATATTGTTTGATAATCTCCAGGGCAGTCCGTGAAAAGGTCCTGCAATGAGCGCGATTTTTCACTTGCTCTGAAGCAAATGTATCGGATTATCGTATTCCCGTCAAGTCCATGCTACTTCCCATGATTTTTTCTTAGTGTATTTTTTACTATAACTAATTGAGCGCTAAGCGTGTAAGCGGACGGAAAAAAAATAAAAAAAATCTGACTGTCTGCTTTGGATTTTTAAATAAGCATCCCGTATCAGTACTCGGCGATCTTCAGCACATCGCTTAGCAGTCCGCGAGCAGTAACCTCTAATCCGGCTCCGGCTCCCTGTATGACGAGCGGTTGCCGGTAGGATTCTGAGTAGATTTCGAAAATAGAATCGGCTCCGCGTACCTGTCCGAGGCTGCTATCTAGCGAAACAGCTTGAAGGCTTACCTCAAATTTATTTTTACGAACATCTATTTCGCCCACATAACGCAGTACCTCATTCGCCGAAAGGCCGGATTTAAGTTGCTGGAAATGGGCATCCAGTATTGTCTTTTGGCTCAGGAACGCGTTCAACTCCCGTGTATGCAGGAGTGCCGCCGGTATCAAACCCTTTACCTGAATATCGTCCAACTCAATTTCAAGTTGTAATTCCCTGGCGAGGATCAGCAATTTTCGGGCGACATCCAGGCCATTAAGGTCTTCCCTTGGGTCGGGTTCGGTCAGGCCAAATTGACGAGCTTCTTCCAGAATCTCTGAGAAAGTCAGGTCTTTTCTGCCAAAGCGGTTAAAAATATAACTGAGTGAACCGGAGAATACGCCCCGAATTTTGCGAATATTTTCTCCACTATTGTGCAATTCACGGATGGTACTGATTAGGGGAAGTCCGGCGCCCACATTGGTTTCATATCGAAATTGACGATCTGTTTCCCGGAGGAGTTGCCGTAGTTGATTGTACGTTGCCTGTTCGAAAGCATTTGCATTTTTATTTGCAGAAACCAGGTGAAAGCCTGCCTGGATCAATTCGGGATAGCGCCTGGCCAGCTTATCGCCGGAAGTAGCATCAATGGCAATCAGGTTACCTGGCTTTTGATCCCGGACATATTGGAGCAGGTCTTCCAGGTCATAGGAGATACCCTGTTCAATAGATGTGGCATTCCAGTTTTCGGCCAGATTTTGCTCGGAGAGTACCAGCTTTTTACTATTTGCAATGGCGATTACGTTGAGCTGGATACCTTGTCGTCTCAGGATCTTTTGGCCGCTTTCGCGAATTTGCCGGAGCAGGGTAGTACCCACTGACCCCGGTCCAAAGAGGGCCAGATTTACCTGTTTAATTGGGCGGCTGCTATGGGCAATTCCGGTATCAGATTTGGCATTTCCGGGTGTTTTTGGGATGGGAAACCAATTCTGAAAAAGTGGCGTCATCTGATCAAATTCGATCAAAAAAGCATCGTGCCCATGGATGGAGCTAATCTCATTATAGGTAATCGGAAAACCATGTTCCTGGAGTAGGGCTGCCGTATTTTTGTTTTCTGTCGGATCAAAAAAAAGATCCGAATCAATTCCGATCTGGTGAACCTGCGCCTTTACATACTGCACGGCCTCCGGTAATGAGCCTCTGCCACGGGTGATGTCAACCGTAGTGAGCAGGTGGTTCATGGTTTTATAGGCCTGAATCTGAAATCGGTTTTTGAGTTTGTCGCCGTGGTGCAGCAACCAGCTTTCCACCTCGAAGGCGTGGGGCAATTCATGTCTTTGGCGTTTAAATTTTGCTGTAAAGGAAGGGCTTGACCGATAGAAGAGCATGGCCATCATCCGGGCTGTTTCCAGCGGACGAGCGCCGTGCTCCAGAATTTCTTTTTGAACCCGGTTATGTGCGATGATCCAATCTGTTGCTTTCCAATCGGCAGCCACGGGGAAGAGGTGATCTGCCAAATTGGGGTAGAGAACAGCCAGCTCCCAGGCGATCCCGCCACCCAGCGATCCTCCCAGGATGGCATGCAGTTTTTGGATGCCCAACTGCCCAAGTGCTAGTCCAAATAATCGGGCAATATCTCGTGCTGAATACATATCATACACCTCCAGGATAGACTCGGGTCTTCCGGAATACCCGTTGCCGGGAATGTCGAAAGCCAATACAGAATAGTAGCGTGTATCAATTGCCAGTCCGTCGCCGATCAGGTAATTCCACCAGCCTGTTTCACCAGCTACAGTGGAGTTCCCTGTCAGTGCATGGATGACCAGGACTGTTGGGGCACTTCCGAGCGCCTGTCCGAAAACCTGGTAGGAAAGTTCCTGCTGGTTAACGGCCTGTCCTTGTTCCGTAATGAAATTCCGGATATTCAAAAAGGATAAGCTAACTGCTTGAGATTGTATTGCTTGCATGTTGTTTGTGATCTAAAAATGCCCGGCAGTACCGTACTGCCGGGCCATGGGGGTTAAAGTGCAAACTGGTTTTTGGTTACCTGCACCAAGGCCTGTTCGAGATCATTGGTCAGGTCTTCCAGATCCTCAATGCCCACTGAAAGGCGAATGAGATCCTGACTTACTCCGGCAGCCAATTGCGCCTCTTCAGGTAATTGCTGATGTGTCGTGCTGGCAGGGTGGATGATCAGGGATTTGGTATCTCCGATATTCGCAAGAAGCGAAAAAACCTTGGTTGAATCAACCAGTTTACGCGCTGCTTCAAAGCCACCTTTTACCCCAAATGTGACCACGCCACTTTGACCTTCCGGCAAATATTTTTGTGCTAAATCATAGCTCTCGCTGGATTTCAATCCAGGGTAATTTACCCAGGCTACTTCCTCCCGGCTTTCCAGCCACAGGGCCAAGTTGAGCGCATTTTCGCTGTGTTTCCGGATGCGTAAGGCGAGTGTTTCCAGACCTTGTAATATTTGGAAAGCGTTGAAAGGACTCAATGCGCCTCCTAAATCCCGCAGCCCTTCCAGTCGGATTTTGGCGATATAGGCTGCATTTCCGAGGGCTTCTGAATACACGAGTCCGTGGTAGCCGGGTGATGGTTCTGTAAATTCCGGAAACTTACCGCTGGTCCAGTCAAAGTTGCCTCCGTCTATGATAGCTCCACCAAGAGAATTGCCCTGGCCGCCAATGTATTTGGTCAGCGAGTAGATAACAATGTTGGCGCCGTGTTCGATAGGCCGGAGCAGATAGGGCGTTGGAACGGTATTATCGACAATCAGGGGGATGCGGTAATCGCTGGCGATTTTGGCGATGGCCTGGAGGTTTGGGATATCCAGTTTGGGATTACTGAGCGTTTCGAGGTAGATCGCCCGGGTATTTTCGAGGGTGGCCCGTTTGAAGTTTTCGGGATCGGAGGGGTCCACAAAAGTGGTGGAGATGCCGAGTCTGGGCAGGGTATTGTTGAGGAGATTATAAGTTCCTCCGTAGAGACTGCTGGAGGAAACGATGTGGTCTCCGGCCCGGAGTAAAGTAAGCAGCGCAGTGGAGATCGCGGCGGTACCTGAGGCAAAAACAGCTGCTCCTATTCCGCCGTCGAGTGCAGCGAGCCGTTGCTCGAGCACGTCATTGGTCGGGTTGTTGAGTCGGGTATAAATAAAGCCAAGTTCGGCTAGCGAAAACAGATCAGCTGCATGTTGGGTATCCCGAAAAACATAGGAAGTCGATTGATAAATCGGCACGGCACGGGTACCTTCTGTTTTGGTGGTATCGTGGCCGACATGGAGTGCTTTGGTTGCAAAATTCTGGAAGCTCATGTTTGAATTATTTTTTTCGATTAAAAAAAAAGCCCCTCTGGCGATGGCCAAAGGGGCTTAAAAGAAAAGCTGTTATATTGATTTAAAAGGCTTTCTTTTTCCTCTGGCATAGGGGTACAGGCATGCAGCAACACATCATGTTTATCATGTGCATTTGCTTGTTCATCCGATTAGTTGCCAGTTGGTGCATAGTCAAAAAAGAAAACCCCGCTTTGAAATTTCAAAGCGGGGTTGATTAGATATTTTATTTAAAAAACTGCAATCAAATCCCGCTGTTGCCTGGGCAACACATCATGGATTTCATATGACAGTTTTGAATCTTCATTGTAAATAATTGATGGTGCAAGTTTACGGTAGAAAGGAGCAGAAAGTCAAGCGCTTTGAATTATTTTTTTTGTAAAGGTCTTTTTAAAAAGGTGTTTTAGGATTGTAAGTTGTTGATTTACAGGAAGGAATATTGGGGTATGTTTTTTATTTTTTTAATGATCCTCTGAATAAGTGATGTTCGCTGCGCGAAGGTTTAACGCGTTTGAAGCGTTTAAAACGTTTGAAGCGGGAGGGCTCGGATCGCAAAAAAAAGTACGAGCCTGTAGCGGCCGCGGCAGCAACTGTTTGAGCCTGCGTGCTTGGTAATCGAAGCCAGATGATCAGATATCAAAAAAGGTCATAAAAGCAATGAAGCAAAAGGGCGAGTTTTGCTGGTGCAGCGGAAGGCTTGTACTTTTTAGCCGAAGCATCACCAGCCGGCGGTTCCTGCCTGCCAAGTCTGGCATACTTGCCGGGCAGGCAGGTTGCTCCACTTTTGACGCCAAAAGTGGAAAAACGATAACTGCCGGAGGCCGACCTTTTCTTTATTTTCTAAATACGTCCATCTTGAGGAACGAAGTAAATACAAATGAAAATACCCATCCTTTTTTGAGATGCAAAACCTCATCTCCGTAGGAGATAAATCTTTGTAGCCAAAAAACCGCGACAAATATCAAACCCCATCGGGGTGACACCAAAAATATTAAGGTGCCGCACCTACGGAGCTATGATGACCTGCAAATAAGAATATGCTACAAAGATGTTGCTCCGCTGGAGCAAAGATTGACTTCTAATCAAGATGTAGGATTTAGAATCAAATTTGGAACGAGGTAAATACAAATTAGAATTCTTTGTAGCTCAAATGCCAAAAAAACAAATTTGATAACTATTCCATTGTAGCTTGAAATTTCCGGCATTTGGGGGTGAGGCAATGTTCGCTTCGCGAAGGTTTAACGCGTTTGAAGCGTGAAGGCCCGGTTCGCAAAAAAAAGTACAAGACTCTAGCGTTAGCGGCATAACTCAGTCACAGGATAATCTCTAATCTCTAATCTCTAATCTCTAATCTATAATCTCTCAACTAAACTGTTTTTGTCTGATACCTGGCTTAAAAGCACCGAGAAGTGAGATTTTGATCAGGGTGCCTATCTTTGTGCCCCAAAATTTTTGAGTAACCAAACAATTGATGATGACTACTTTAAAGAATACATTACTGCTTTTTTCTTTTTCTGTGTGGCTTGTTTCCTGTGTGAAAGATGAGGGTGCCCCACCGATTGACAATACCCCCGATGCGTGCAGACTGATTGGCGTAAACACCAAAATTGACGAGACTACTTCCTTTGGTGTTTTTGATGTTGATTATGATGCCAACGGACGGATTAGCGAAGCGGGTTTGCAGACATATGAATTCACGTACGACGGTTCAGGCCGCCTAACGGAGGCGACCCTGCCCGGCAGTAACCTGAATCCACAGGTTCGTTTCCTGTTTAGCTATTCTGGCGATCTGATTTTAGAGATCAAAGAAAACTGGGGGGAGGAGCCTAACGTAGAAGAACGCTATGTTTTTACACCGGTTTATGGTGGAGATGGATTTGTTGACAAGTTGATGCGCACCGGACTCGGTGGTGACACGGAGTTGGATTACGATTTTGATGCAAATGGCAATGTGCTGCGTTGGTCAGATCCGACCTTTCAGGACTATCGGGAGTTTACCTTTGGAGCCGATAAAGGCTTATTTGAAAACCTGGATCACCACCTGGCTTTCGCCTATGGTATCGCTATCGGACAACCGTTTTTTCACTTCAATAATACGGTACTTTCGGGGACGGATTTTACCAGCGATGGACAAGAATCCAGTAGCCATACTTTTAGTGAGTTGGAGTTTAATGTACTGGATTTTCAAACGCTCGCAGGCGACCCAAACGGGCGAACCTACCAGTTTGAATATTACTGTTTTTAAACAACTTCAACAATCAACCAGTTATTATCAACGTACAATCACCACATCGCCCTCATAATTACCAACTACACCGTCGATAAACTCGATCTCGGCGTACCAGGCGTAAACCCCGGAAGGGGCAGGCTCCCCGCGGAAAGTACCATTCCAGCCTTTTGCAGGATCATTAGGTTGGATGTTTCCGGCCCGGAATACCTGTTCGCCCCAGCGGTCGTATATCTGGAAGTTTCGGATCTGCGCAACTTCCGGACCGCCAAAAATGTAGAACACATCATTGATACCGTCGTAATCAGGGCTGAAGATATTGGGGATGTAAATGTTTCTGATTACGGTGACACGCACGAGCACGGTATCCATGTCTATGCAGCCCTGTTCAGACCAGACAGTAACCGGGTAGAAGGTGTCTTCAATTGGCATCACAGATGGTGTTTCGCAATCGTAGCAATCAAGTCCCGGAATGGGATTCCAGGCGATAGAGTCGGGGACCAGATTGAGCAGGAGTTGCATGTTGGCCGTTTCGCCCAATTCAATATCGATCGGAGAGTTGGTGGTGATCGTCGGAATCTGCGGCGTGGCCAGTATGGCCGTGGTATCTGTTGTACACCCGTTGGCATCTGTGAGCGTAAGCGTGTAGCTGCCGGGAAACAGATTTTCGAAAATGGTCAGATCTTTTGGTCCGCCCTGGCCAATGTCGAATAAATAGGGTTTGACCCCGCCATAAGCCGTATCTACCAAAATGGAACCTGTATCAAAGCCATCACAACCGGGATCGTAAAAAGTAGCCGCAAGGACCAGTGGAGGCGGATCAAAAAACTGGTAGGCGAGTACTTTTTGACAGCCCACAAAATCAGTGATCGTCACACTATAAAAGCCTTCGCCAATATTCTGAACCAGTGAATCTGTGCCGTCCGTTGACCACAAATAGGAGTAGGGCGGAATGCCGCCGAAAGGCTGAACAGCTATAAACCCATCTGCCGCTCCATTGCAGGAAATCGGATAGCCATTATAGTTGGAAAAAGTCGCATTCGACTGTAATAGAGGCGGTTGAGTAACGTCCGTAAGCAAAATAACATCGTTGCCAAATAAATCTGTGATGGTAATAATATAGGATCCGAGTGGTAAATCCGGAATTTCAACGACCTCATTGATATTGTTGAGCACGCCATTCCCGGAAGGAGAACCGCCTAATTGTTCCCATTCAAAAGTGAAAGGTGGTGTGCCATCAATCACCGAGAAATTGATCGATCCGGAGCTCTCCCCAAAACATTGGGTGGAAGTACTTTCAATGTCGCCGGTGATTTCACAAATAACAGTGGTTAGCTCCAGTGTAACGGTGCTGTCGCAGCCCAGGTAGGTAGTGAGAATTTCCTCGTAGGAACCCGTTTGGAAATAGGGATTGCCGCCAATAAACACGGTATCGCCATCACAAATATTGATGTCCACATCGGTTTGTACCACCGGATAATAGACCAGATCGACCAGCACAATGCTGTCGCAGCCAACACTGGTGAGGTAATCGAATTGATAATTGCCGGCATCGCAGAGGAGGGTATCCGCCACCTCAAAACAGTCGCCTTCGCAGATTGATTCGTTGAAAATGGTGGGCGGAATGGAAGCGACCACAATTGTTTGACAAGTCGGTGGTGCTTCATCGCATACGTTGGCAGCCGTCACACAAAGCTGGTAGCTTCCTTCTGCGTTCCAGTCAACATCCACATCCAGACCGGAACCGATCAGGTTGCCGTTGAGGGTCCAGTCGTATATGGTGGCACCTTCCTGGCCGCTTGTGCTATAATTCGGCGAAAGCCCGGGACAAACAACTGCCGGGCCGCTAATTTGTCCGGAAGAGGGGAGGGGCGGTACAAGCGTGGTGCCCTCGACAACTGTAACTGTATAATTGCAGATATCGCCCAAATCGCCATCCATAACGAAATAATAATACTGGCCCACGATTAGATCTTGATTCATGATGAAGGTCGCCGTAGTATTTTCGGGGATGCTGTTTTCGCAGTTGGAAACCAGATTGAAATTTTGGCAATCGAGGCTTTCATAAATTCCTATTTGGAGTCCGATACCATTTTGACAATTGCTTACCTCTACTTCCAGAATCAGGTTTACCGATCCGGCCAAAAATGCAATCCAGGTAATATTTTGTACGCCGAATGTGCAGAAGCCCGGAGGAGCTACGCCTTGTACGGGACTGTCATTTATACCCGTAAAACCATCGATATCACATATAATACAGGCTTCCTGACAAGTCGGTGTCATGATAGCCGGGTCGTTGCATGGGCTGGGCTGGGCTTTCGCCGAAAGGCAGCTTAGCGCACTCAGGATGAGGCAGATAGCTATTTTTTTCATATCGCTTAACTATTAACCAGACCAAAGTAGGGAAGATAGTTTGATTAGTTAAACACGTTTTGCTGCTTTGTCTGCTTTGATCAGTTAAAGCCCGGCCAAATGACTCCAACTGGCACTATTTTAATCAGAGGTTGCTCCAATTTTACCTTTTTGCATTTTCTGGGAATGAAACCTACCCGTCAGGTAATTGTTAAGATGCCGTTAATTAGAGAAAATCAACGATTTATCGGGGGCGATTGAGCGATCTTTGCAAATTAATTTTAATACTAATGAATATTTCACTACGGTTTTTTAAATATTTACCCACGCTCATTTTTGCCTTTTCAGCCATCCTGGCATTTGGTCAGGGCACGAGTGTTCAGGAAAACAGAGATGTTATGCTGAGGGGGGAGGTGCAGGATCAGTTTAGTGGCGAGCCGCTGGAGTTTGTGGCCATTTCTGTTTTTCGGGAAATGGATAGTTTGCTACTTACCGGAGTGATCAGTGATGTTGATGGCCGATTTGAAATAGAGCTACAGGCAGGTGCTTATTTCCTGGCCTTTAATTTTATTGGATACCAGGAGCAAATTGTGCCTGGGATTGAATTGCTCGATGGCGAAAAAGAACGGGATTTAGGTATTATCACGCTTTCTGAAGCAACCACATTGTTAGATGAAGTGGAAGTAGTGGGTGAGCGCACACAGATGGAATTGAAGCTTGACAAACGGGTATATAATATTGGGAAAGATGTAAGTAATACGGGTGGCTCCGCTTCGGATGTATTGGATAACCTGCCCTCTATTCAGGTTGACATTGAAGGGAATGTAAGTCTCCGGGGAAGTGAAGGTGTACGTATTTTGATTGATGGAAAACCCAGTGGATTATTAGGTGGTGCAGATGCCTTACGGCAGATTCCCAGCGATATGATAGAAAGTGTGGAGGTGGTGACAAACCCTTCTGCGCGCTATGAAGCGGAAGGCGAAGTGGGGATTATCAATATTATTTTGAAAAAGGACAAGCGAAAAGGCTTTAACGGCTCTTTCGGATTGACGACTGGCTGGCCGGAGAATTTTGGAGCGAATTACGGATTAAATTTTCGACGCAAGTCGGTCAATTTCTTTTCAAATTTTGGCATTAATTATCGGGATAGTCCGGGGGGCGGAACCACCTATCAACGTGCCGAGCAGGATGGTGAAGTGTTGATTTTTGATAGTGAGCAGACCCGCTCCCGTGCTGGTTTAAATGGCAATATCCAATTGGGGACAGATTTCTTTCTTAATGATCGGAATACTTTGACAACCTCTGTTTTATTAAAAATTTCGGATGGGCAGAATGATACAAAATATATATATCGTGATTTGAATGAAGCGGGAGAAGTGCTGCAATTGACCGATCGTCTGACCGATGAAATGGAAAGGTCCTATGATTTTGAAGGGGCGCTTAATTATCGAAAAACCTTTGAAGACGAAGATCGGCTCTGGACGGTGGATTTTAAATATATACTGACCGATGATACCGAATTATCGGATTATGTACAGACGAGCGATACGACGGAGACGGTGCTAAACCAGCGTTCTTCGAATACAGAGGATGAAGTGAATTATTTTTTCCAAACGGATTACGCACATCCACTTTGGGAAAACAGTATTGCTGAAATGGGCGCCCGTTTTTCAAGCCGCCGGATTGATAATGAATTTCTGGTTGAAGAACAGAATAGTTTAGGGGACTGGAATGTATATCCGGGTTTGGATAATTATATGATTTATACGGAAAACATCCTGGCTACGTATTTAATATTTGGAAGTGATTTGGGCGCTTTTTCCTATCAGTTGGGGGTGCGTGCTGAATATTCAGACATTACAACCGAACTGGTAAAAACAAAGGAGGTCAACCCGCGTGAATATTTGAATTTTTTCCCAAGTGTACATTTGACATATGAATTAGACGAAGCGAATCAACTTCAATTAAGTTATAGCCGCCGGATTAATCGTCCGCGTTTTCGGCATTTATTGCCCTTTTATTCCTTTGGTGACAACCGGAATATTTTTGCCGGAAATCCCGATTTGAATCCGGAGTTTACGCAGTCCTTTGAGACCGGTTATTTACACTTTTTTGATCGCGGTTCTTTTTTAACCAGTTTGTATTATAGGTACCGTACGGATATAATCGAGCGTATTTTAATTCCGACAGAAGACGGTGGAAGTCTTCGTCTGCCGATTAACTTAGCTACGCAGCATGCCTTTGGCCTGGAAGGAAATGTTTCTTATGATTTTTTCCCCTGGTGGCGAAATAATGTCAACTTCAATTTCTACCGGGCAATCACAGCAGGAAATTATGAGGGGCAAGACCTTTCGGCGGATGCCTACACCTGGTCCGGGCGGTGGAATGCAAACTTTAAACTGCCGGGCGAAGTGGGTTTGCAGATGGCCTTTGATTATCGGGCACCTACCCGGAATACGCAGGGTAAGGATCTGGCTCGTTATACCCTGGATGCCGGTGTTACCCGCGATATTTTAAAGGGTAATGGCACCCTGATATTCAGTGTACGCGATTTGTTTAATACGCGCCGCTGGAATAATATCACCGATGTCGAAAACTTTTATCGGGAGCAGACCTTTCAATGGCGGTCGCGTCAGTTTTTGCTCACTTTTAATTACCGGCTGAATCGTAAAAAACGGGAAACAGACTTGTTTAAAGGCGAAGGCGGTGGAGAAGAATAGACACATTATGGTTTAACTTCTTGTTCCTTTACACTTGTTTTTTCCTTCTTTTTATCTATTAATTCAGCATTGATTTCGATAGGCTGCTGGCTCTTTTTTGAGGTCGGGATCGGAATGCCTCCGGCTATTCCGATTCCGAGACTGGCTAATACAATTAGAATGACCAATAGCAGCAGACGCATCAGTTTTTTGAAACGTTCCATTTTCAAGCACAAACTTATGTGCGCTACGTGGAGTAGCGGACGATTTAAAATTATTAGGGAATAGAGGAGCGGGTGTAAAATTTACCCTGTTACCAGAATCGGCAGGTCATCGGTTGAGTCAGATGCCGGAAAAGCTGTGATGCGCTTGAATGGAAATAAAGACCAGTTGTACGAAAGGAAATTGCTGGTCATTGTTTTGAATACAGTCTCAATCCTTCGATTGCAATTTGTAATAGTTATCCGACAATCGCTTTGAGAAAAGCTTAAAATTTCGGAAGCAGCGAACTGGTCGGTCGCTTTTACAGGCGTGAAAACCTTTTGCGAAACTTCCGACTTTCCGGAATATAATAGCTCCGTAGTTGTGGTTTCCAGGGAGTTGGAATACAGCTCATTGTATCCTGAAAAGGTAAACACACTAAAGAACAAGACGGCTCTGATCATCCAGAGTGCGGCCCTACGCTTATTATAGGTATGTTTTTTTCCTTCCATTGTTCGTCTTCAAAGATACAGTTTTAAAGTAGAAAAGGTTGAGTAGTCAAAGAAATTAGATACTAATATGACCAGGTAGTCATTTTTTTGTTACATTTGTGACCACACAGTCACATTTATGCCAAAACAAACATTTTTAAACCTGGAAGAAGGCAAGCGAAAGCAGTTTGTTGATGCCTTCCTGAGGGAGTTTTCCATCAAAACGTTTGATGAAGCATCCATCACCGAAGTGGTTAAACTACTGGGTATAGCGAAGGGTAGTGTCTATCAATACTTTGAAAGCAAGCTTGATTTATTCCTGTTTCTCCTGCAGGAATGTGTGGCTGTCAAAATGAAATATGTAGCGACTATCGAGCGGAAGGATTATGCTGATTTTTGGATGTATTTCCGCGATTTGTATGTCTATGGCGTTCAGTTTGATGAGGAAAACCCCTTGCAAAGTCATTTTCTGCACAACCTGGTGAATAACCTCAATTCACCGAGCACCAAGGAATTATACAAGGAGCTGGAGGGCCAGTCTGTGTTGGCATTTGAAGCCATGGCCAAAAAGGAAATGGAGTTAGGGCTTTTCCGAGATGATATTCCCACACAGACCATTGGTTTTTTACTTTATAAAATTGGGGTAAGTATTCAGGAAGAGATGGAATATTCCGGAGCGATAAACCCGAAAGAAAGTATTCAAAACAACAGTCCTGTTTATCAGGGGAAGCAGGAAACCCTGCTGAAACTGGTAGATCAGTATATACAATTAGTCAAACCCGCATTTGATAAACAATAAACAAATGATACTGGTAGAAAATTTAGTATTCCAATATCCAAAAACAGATGCTCCAACTTTAAAAGGATTAGACTTTAATATTGCTAAGGGAGAAGTTTTTGGATTTTTGGGTCCGTCGGGTGCCGGAAAAAGTACTGCCTTGAAAGTGCTGTATAAGGTTTATGGAAAATACGATGGGGCAGTTTTAATTGACGGCAAAAACCTGGCAGAATGGGATAACAGCTATTTTGAAAAAATCGGCGTCGGGTTTGAACTTCCCAACCACTATTTAAAGCTTACCGGAAAAGAGAACCTGGATTTGTTTGCCACCTTTTACAAAAATGGCCAACACCGCGACGTGAATGCGCTCTTTGAATTGGTAGATTTAAAAGATGCTATCAACAAGCCGGTCGAAAATTATTCGAAAGGCATGAAAATGCGCTTGAATTTTATTCGCGCGATCCAGCACAATCCGGATATTCTGTTTTTAGATGAACCTACTACGGGACTTGATCCGGTGAATGCCCATAAGATCAAGGAATTGATCCTTAAATTAAAAGGAGAAGGAAAAACCATCTTTATCACCACACACAGCATGGAAACTGCTGATGATATTTGCGATCGGGTTTCTTTTATTGTTGATGGAAAATTACAAGCAACCGACAGTCCGAAAAATCTGAAAAAAGAATATGGTCGGGAAGCTGTAAATGTGGAGTTAAATAACGGGCATGTACAGGAATTTCCACTGGGTAACTTGGGTGAGAATGATGCATTCCTGGACTTTATCAGGCAAGATGGAGTTAAGCGTATTCATACACAGGAAGCTACATTAGAAGAAGTGTTTATTCGCGTAACCGGAAAATCATTGAAATCATGAGCACCTTTTTCCAGCAATTAAAGTGGCAATTTCTGCTGCTTCATAAAAACAATATCATTAATATCAGTTTTGCTGTTACACTTATATATGGTATTTTATTGTTTTTTCTTCGGGACATAAATGGTTTGGATAAATTATTGGTTTCCCTGGTGTTGAATGATCCATCTGTGATAGGCTACTTTTTTATTAGTCTGGCAATTTATACAGAGATTAAAGACCAGGTTTTGCCAGCCATCTTTGTGTCTCCGGTAAATATTCATCATTTTTTAATCAGTAAAACTATAGCCATATCCTTTATAGGACTGATTTGTTCTATTGGTCTGGCGTTATCTGTAAAGGGAATGGGTTTTGATATTATAGCCTATTCTGTCGGATCGTTGGGAGTCTGCCTGCTGTCTGCCTTACTCGGTGTTTTTATGCTCACTTTTGCTTCCGAATTTTTAAAGTTTGCGATACTTTCCATTCCACTCTTTTTAGCTTTTGTGAATATTTCCCTGTTGCAATATCTGGGCGCTATAGAAATGGGGGTAATCAAATATTTATTCCCTATACAAGGCAGCCTGGATTTGATTGATTATGCCATAAGTGGGACACGGATTAATTTCTGGTATTCATATGTTTCGATACTGGTTATGGTTCCCTTGTTTTATTGGATGGCCTACCGGCAGTTTACAAATAAGATTGTACATCAATAATAGGTTTAATTATGTATAAAGTAGCAAAACTCGCGCTGACAGATTTTAAAATTATCTTTCGGGATTCTTCCTTAAAATCGTTTTTGTTTTTACCTGTTATTTTGTTTGTTTTAATTATTTGGGTTGTCCCAAATCTCGTAGAGAAGTACGATTTTCTGTTGCCTTATTTACCTCTTTTTTTAGTGGTAGCTGTTATTGAAAACACACAGATGTTTTGCTTTATCAGCAGTATGGTTTTAATTGATGAAAAAGAAACAGATGTGGCGAAGATCTATGGAGTTGTGCCACTATCTAATGTGCAGTTTATTGTTTCCCGATTTTTACTGCCGTATTTTTTTACGGTTGGGCTGAATATTGTACTTTTCTTAGTACAACCATTTTATGCCCTTGATATAGGCACCGTTTTAATTATTTCCTTTCTGGCAGCGCTTGTTGTACCGGCGTATGTACTAGGGATAAATGCCATTGTTGAGAATCGATTACAGGGAATGGTTTATATCAAAGCCTTTAATATGCTGGTACTTGTCCCTGTGGCTGCATTTTTTGTGCCGGATAATATCAAACATCTCTTTGGAATTTTCCCCACCCATTGGATTTTTCAGAGTGTGGTCGCTGCTACACAGGGGCTGTCAATTGCCTGGTTTTCAACCATTGGCTTTTTATTTTTTACTGCCTTGATTTGGGGTGTTTCGAAGTTGTTTATCCGAGTTCATTTTGTGTAAGGCTTATCCAGTTAGCATAAGTCATTTCAAATTTGATCTCGTTTTTGCCGTGTTTACCAATTGCTGTCCAGCCAGCTTTTTTGTAGAATGATTCGGCTCTGGTGGCTGGCGCCGTACCCAACCAAAGGGTTGTTTTTGTATGAGAAAAATACCAGTTTAGCATGTTGTCGTGAAGCTGTCTGCCGATTCCCTGTTTTTCATGATCGGGATCTAAAAACAGGGCCCAAATATTATGTTCCAGCAAGTCTAATACAGAAAATCCTACCACCTTGTCGCCAACTTCACAAACCCAGGCTTTTCCTCTTTGAAGGATATATTCTTTATAAGCCTCTGGGGGTATAAGATCGGGGTTAGACAGAGCATTTTCGGTTACCGAATTTCGGACACGTTGCATTTGTATTATATCCGTTATGGCGGCTTCTCTGATAGTCATTTAGGATTCAGTCCACTTTTTTTCCTGTAGCTAATTCAATACGTACAAGGAAAATAATGATTAAAAATTCGAGTAAAAAATAGCTCAATCCAAGGGGCGTTAGTTTGGCGTAGTAGTAAATGACAAACCCAAAAGTGAGGCAACAGTGAAACAAGTTGGCCATTGCAATCCCTCTAAGGTATGGCCGCCAATTTGTATTTATTTTATTACCCCTTCGTCTTGGCGAAAAACGAAAATAGCAGGAAAGCGAATAGAGAGCATACAGACAAGCCAGTGAAGCCAGTAAATAGAGTGCCGATTTAGGCATTCCAAAAACAGCTTCAAAGCGAACGAGGAGCACTCCTAAAAAGAATGCCGATAGCAGTGCTCCAATGCCATCGAGTAAAAAGATTTTTTCGGGTTGCAAAGTCATTTTAGAACCACGTTTTTATTCTGCGGCAGCAGCAAGCCAATGTTGCACAATCTCCGAAAGTGCAGCCCGGCTTTGATTTACTTCTTCAACGGTTTTAAAGGAGGCAATAGCCCGGTCATTGGTTTTCCAAAGCAGCAGACCTGCAGGATCATTGATCAATTTAGTTGCCGGTACAGCTTTGGTTTTCGCTCCTCGGTGAAATATCAGTTGTATCTGCTTGGGTGCCTGCACCCGCATGGTTATTCGATCCTCCATTTTAAGGCTGTAATTCGGTCCATTCCATTTAATATTTTCAATTAATAAGTCCGGGACATCCAGGATAATCTCCCGTAATTTTTCAATTACATCCCGCAGCGGAAGATCCAAATTGTCGAGGAATGTTGTCACCTCCTTATTTTGAGCGGACTGATTTTTCATATTTGTCGGCTGGTTTTTAGTTTAATACGACAATCCAACTCCATATTCAAACAGGGGATTCTCGCTATCGTAGGGGACATCTGTTTTCTGATTATTAACGGCTTCCATGGAAGCTGGTAATTCAAAAGGCAGCTTTCCCTTTGGAGCTGTTTTTCCAAAAAGCACTTCACAAACCGATTTGTCGCTGGCACCATAATTAGCAATCAGGGCTTTCGCCGAAGCAGTGATTTCAGGGATTACGGCGGGGCGATCCAGGTAGATGTCCACTACTGTTGGGACACTCTGGAGCAAATCTAAAATCCGCTGTTTTTCAGCGCCTTTAAAATCCAGGTCGCCGTGGTGGAAACCCAGGGCAAATGGGATTTTGGTTTCGGCCGGATACCAGGGCGTATTTAATCGAATAATGGCAAAATCTGCCTCCTTCGGACTGGAAACGACCGTCGCATAATTTGCGACTACTGCGCTGTCCATATTTTCAATGTAAACTTTCAGGGTATTCAGCGCAAGCGGGAGTGCCTCTTCATTTTTTAAAAGGGTCATGGCTTCCTGCTGGGTGCGTTCGCCCAATTCGCGGAATTCTTTTTTGCCTAAGATGGAAGAGATTTTTGATTCATCGACAAACGGATTATCAAATAATCCCAATTCAAATTTTACCCGCAACAATCGGCTCACTGAAAGGTCGATTCTGTCTTCAGTTAGTTTTCCTTCCGTCACCAGTTGTACTATATATTCGGGACACATCTCTCCGCCAAACTGGTCGCAACCGGCTTCGATAACCTTGAGTACCCGATCGGCAGCACTCAACTCCTCAACGCCCCAGGCCCGTGCTTTCCAGACAATATCCGGCCCCATTGGCACATCTGATATCAATCCCCAATCGGTACAAACGACCCCGTCGTACAGGTATTTTTCTCGGAGAAGTGTGGTGATAATAGCTTTGTTATAAGCCATCGCTACATTCTCATCCGTTTGATCGGTGGGAACCCCGTAATAGGGCATAATAGCAGCAGTATGGGCTTCAAATGCTGCTTCAAATGGGATGAGGTGGTAATCAAAATTATCCCCCGGATAGATTTGTCCTTTTTGGAAAGAGAAATGCGGATCCAGTCCTTCCTTTTGTGGGCCGCCTCCCGGGAAATGTTTGGTCATACAGGCAATGCTACTGCTGTCTAATGCAATTCCTTGCAGCCCCTCAATATAGGCTTTCACTAATTTGGCGCTCATGGCAGCGTCTTCGCCAAAGGTGCCGCTAATTCTTGACCATCGGGGTTCAGTAGCCAGATCAATCTGTGGGTGCAGTGCTTCCCGGATACCAACGGCCAGATATTCCTGGCGGACGATCTCCGCAAATTCCTTCATGAGTTTTTCATCACCAAGTGCTGCAAAGCCGAGTGTCTCGCAAAATTGAGAGAATCCTTCAGCACTCATCGAAAAGATACTATTGCTAAAGTGGTGCCGCGGATCGGAGGCAATCGTAATTGGAATGCCGAGCCTTGATTTCTCGGCAATGAGTTGGGTATTGTTATACCATGTCGCAAAAATGGCCGGGTCGGCCGGGATGTCCCAGATATTAAAATGCGTCAATTTACGCTGGTCCATATTCTCGACAACACTTGGCATCCTTGACGCCGGACCGGTAATATCCAGTTTCCCATCTGGCAGACCATCGGCACTTACCGGTGCGCCGAAAATAAACATCATGCCTGCTTTTTCCTGGATATTCATTTGGCCCAGGAGGTCCTGTACTCTGGCCTCCTTTGGCTGACTGTTATCTTCGTAGATATCTAATTTCCCATTGAGATTCAGGTCTCGGACCTGTTGACCAGCCTCATCCACCAATACCCCTGATTTTTGGAGAACTAAAGCCGATGGGGTGCTTTTTTCAATATTATTGTTCTCCGAGTTGCAGCCAAGTAGCATGCCGATCATCAGAATGAGGAAGCCTGTATATTTCATTTTTTGCTGGATTTCGGTTTGATAACTGCACTCAGAGCTTAATCAATTTTTGTGAGCACACCCGAATAATTTTCGCCATTTATGGTGGAAATAAAATAAATTTTATTTCCACTGATCCCATCAATTTTTACATGCATCACCTCGCCTTTTGAATAAGGAAAATTTGGGAGAGTTACTTCTTTCAACGTCATATCATATTCGCACTCATTAAGCCATTTTATTTTTGACTTGATGTAAAATTTTCCATTGTTATGATATTCGATATGGCTTTTCCCTTTAATAACAACTTCTACCAAACCGTCGGAGCCGTTATATGTAAACGTTCCTTTATGCAGAATGCTGCAATCTAAATTGCCTACCATGCTGCTTGTAAAAGCCATGATGGATAATAATAGCAACCCAACTGAGAGCTTCTGAATGTGTTTCATTTTAGCAGATTTAATAGTGATTTTAATGGGAGGACTGAAATCCAAGAAGGATGTAGTAAGACCAGAAAGTTAAGGTATTTTCCTTTAAGTTGGAAAGCATGAGTTGATTACCTTAGACCGTTTGTCCGAAGGTCAGTAAATTATTATCCGGATCAAGTAGGGCAAATTCTTTTTGTCCCCAGGGTTTCACCTGTAACGGTCCGGCAGGGTGGATAGCTACTTTCCTTTCCAGGAATGACTGATATAAGCCATCAATATCATCGGTACGGATATAAACTTGTCCGTAATTCTCTTTTGGATCAAGATCTTTAAATTCAAAAAAATGTATCTGGATACTATCCTTTTGAACCATTAAATAGTCTTCAAAATCTGCATCTCCAAATGCTTCAAAGCCCAGTTTATTTATGTAGTAATCCCTGGTAAGCGTTTTGTTGCGCATCGGAAGTTTTGGATTGATATCTGTTAGCATTTTTTTTTGGAAGGCTTAATTTTTGATTTTTAAAGTTTTCTGTGACTAGCTTCTCAATACCGGGTATTTATTTTTTAATTTCTAGGATAGATTTTTACAATTTTTTCTTCTTCATTGTCGATTTTCAGCACAATTTGCTTGGCTGTTACGGTGTCTATTTCTACACAATCTCGGAGGCCACTGTTTGATTGAATGGCACAATCTGAACCATTAAAATCATCGACTCTAATTTCATGGTTATTTTTACTGTCATAAATGATTAATCCCACAAAATGTTTATCGTTTTCTTCTCCATCTTCGTAAAGGAGTATTTGCTGTTCCACGTTCACATCAACCAGTGTACCTATACGAAGAACCTGTCCTGTTTCTTTTTCAATAAGCTCAAAGTAGTTCGGATTTCCTGATCCAAAAGAATGAACAAAAACGAAGGTGTCTTCAAAGTCGGCACCAATATATCCCAGATTTTTTTGAGGCAAGGGGTAGCTAATTTCACTAAGGATAGCAATTTCATTTCTTCCCTTCATTAAGGTTAGACTTTGAAGTAGATCCTGAAAAACGGAGTCAGTATAAACCCGATAGCTTAAATGAAATCCACCAGTCAAAATGGTGTCGTAAAAGTAGGGTTCAATGTCAATTGGTTCTTCTTTAGGACTTTCTACTTCTAACACAATCGTATCAGGTTGAAGTTCCGCATTTGTTTGTTCGGCGTTGTCCTTGCCGGAGCATGCTCCGAATATTAGCACGATTAAGAATAGGTTGAGCCAGGAGTTCATTTTAATTTTTTTATGCTGAATTTTCAGGAATTTCTATTTACAACTTACGAATAAATCAGTAACTGGAAATAGACACTCAAACCCAAACACAAACTCAAACCCAAACTACCTCGTTGATACTCCGCTGCGCGTCGTGTGGAATGCTCGCCTTCGGCTTGCGTGGATTGATCAGCTGCGCTGCTCGTGGAGGTTCTCTGCGGCTCTGCGAGGAAGCTTACACCCAAACACAAACCCAAACTTGTCACGCGGAGTGCTCGCCTTCGGCT
>JAGQWR010000071.1:64937-69380 GCA_020437105.1 Saprospiraceae bacterium | reverse complement strand
GAGCTACTCCACGAAAATGCAGTAAGCATTTTCATCAACTTGCAAAGCGCGTCAGCGCGAGCAAAACTCCACATGTTTCCAGCTTCCTTAGTGGTGGAGCACCGATTGTCGCTTCGCTGAATCGGCTGTGGAGATTTTCCGCCTTTTGGCGAAAATTGGGGAGCGGTGGTGCCTTTGGCACCACCTGGGGAGATGCATTTTCTTCATGGAAAAATGATCCACAAAACCGACCCTTCCTCCCCAGGCGGAGAGCCACTCCCCGAAAATGGCGCAGGCATTTTCATCCCCTTGCAAAGCGCGTTAGCGCGAGCAAAACTCCACCTTTACCAATCTGGGAAACTATCAAAACGATGACAACCCAAGCCTAATGGAAAATCAAAGGCAGCAATAAGGAGTATATAGGTATCTTTGAGGCTAGAGAGAAATATATCCCATGTGAAACATATATACCTTTTTGCTCCTTTCTTTTTTTACCTGTTGCTCCTCAAACAGGCAGCGCCGAGTCACCAGGAGCAGCAGCTCCCTACCTGTGGCTTTGATATCCAAAGCGGTTTGCGCTTGCAGGCTGACAGTACATTAGCCGAAAGGCAGGAACAACTCGAAAAGTCCTGGCAACTCAGCCAGCTAAATCCAGCGGCAGGTTTACTACCAGATAATTATACACTGCCGGTAGTGGTGCATATTATTCATGAGGCAGGCCCTGAAAACATTCCCGATTCGGAGGTTTACCAGGGCATCCAAAACCTGAATGATGCCTTTGCCAATGTAGGTTATTACAATCCGGCAACCGGTACGATTGTGCCCGTCGAATTTTGTCTGGCACAGCAGGATCCAAATGGGTTTTCTACAACAGGGATCACCCGGGACATCTCTCCCTATACCCTGATGAATATGGAAGACGACGACTTGATCGTAAAAGATATCAATCGCTGGAATCCAACCTGTTATATTAATATCTGGCTTGTTCGGGAAATTAACAGCCTCGGCGCCGGTCCGGGGGTAGTGGGGTATGCTACGCTGCCTTCAGATCACGGAACCCCCACAGATGGCATTGTGCTGGAAGCCGATTGGTTTGGCAGTACACCCGAAATGTCGTCCATCCTGGTACATGAAATGGGCCATTACCTGGGCTTGTACCATACGTTTCAGGGCGCTTGTTTGAATAACGATTGCCTGGTGGACGGGGACCGGGTCTGCGATACGCCACCGGATCAGTCAACAGCCCCCATCCCTTGCTCAGGTACCATGAATACCTGCACCACAGATACCAATTCCGGTTTTGCGACGGACCAAAATGATATGACCAATAATTATTTAGATTATGGTATCCCGGATTGCCTGAATGCATTTACCCCGGGCCAAAGCGATCGGATGGTCTTTTTTATCGAAAATGCCCGATCCAGTTTGCTGGCATGTACCAGCTGCCTGGATCCCTGTCCGGGACCCATTAGTGTGGATCTTTTACCAGCCGCGCTGGTTGCGGAAGTAGGGGAGACGCTTAACTTTAATTCGGCTGCCTCAGGTAATACCAACTGGGAGTGGACCGTCGATGGCCTCCCGCAGAGCACAAACCCTTCCTTTAATTTTACCTTCAATACAGAAGGGACCTTTTTGGTGAATATTTCTGTTTTCAATGGCAATCCAAGTTGTTTTGCAGAAGATGAAGTGCTCATCCAGGTCGTTTGTCCGGTTGAACCGATCATCCTGCCGAGTACGCTGGAATGTATTCTTCCGGGTGAAAGTATCGTGTTTGATAACCTTTCGCTTGGCGCGGATACTTATGAGTGGTTTCTGGACGGTGTATCTGTTTCTACCGCCGAAACCTGGATGAATACCTTCCCAACAATCGGAACCTATCAGGTCCAGTTGTGGGCCTCCAATGGATTTTGCGAGAAATATTCCGTTCTGGAAATTATCCATGTCGGTTGTACCGAAGTTTGTGATAACGGATATGATGATGACAGTGATGGTTTAGTTGACTGCTTTGATCCGGATTGTTATTGCGAAGGCGGTTGCGAAGATTATTATTTCAATCCCTGCTATAATTTTTGCCAGGAAACAGAAATCCTCCTGCCCCAAATTGAAGCAGATCTGGATTGGATGACTTCCTACAATTATCACGTCATTTCGGTAGAACCACCTGTGATTGGGGATATGGATCAGGATGGTATTCCGGAAGTAGCCATGCGGGGAGGCAATCAGGATAACGGCAAATGGTTTGTGTTTAATGGAGATGACGGGAGCCTGAAATTTCAGATTGATAATGTATGGGCACATGCGTATGCCCCGATTCCGGTCATTGGAGATATTGACCGCGATGGATATGGCGAATTGATTTTTGCCGCACGTGTAGAAGACAATTTTAATAGCCCGGGTTTTATCCATTGTTTTGAACACGATGGCAGCTTAAAATACATAAGTGCAAATCCAATTCAGCCGCAAAAAGGACCGTCCCTGCAATGGGCCTGTGGCCAGTTTTCCCTCGCAGATATGGATCTGGATGGATTTCCGGAACTGCTCGTTGGCAAACAGGTCTATAATGCACAAACCGGAGCCTTGCTGGTATCCGGAGCATCAAATCCATTCATGTCTTACGGTACACCCGAAGTTGGCGTACAGGGAGCAGAAGTTACCTGTGCCAGCGTGGCCGTTGATGTTTTGCCGGATTCCTATTGCGTCAACTGCAGCGGGAAGGAAATCGTAGCCGGAAATCAGGTGCTGGCCGTAAATCTCACCAGTGGAAACATAAGCATTGAATCAACGGCAGATGCAGGGTATGGTGATGGCTTTACCGATGTCGCTGATCTGGACGGCGATGGCGACCTGGATGGTATTATCCTGTCCAGGTTTAATGGTCAGAATGTAGTCTATGCATGGGATTTGACCACCTCGGCAGTTCTTGGTTTTTATAATTTGCCGGTAGATAATTCGATGAGCCTGCGCCACGCTATCGCTGACTTTGATGGTGACGGCCAATTGGAAATTGCGCTGACCACCAACCAGAAACTCTGGATGATCAACAGCGATTTCTCCCTGCTCTGGTCAGTTTCCATTATGGATGTGGCAGCTACTGATCCAATTCCCACTGCCTTTGATTTCGAACATGATGGCGCTTTTGAGGTCGTGATCCGCGATGAATTTTATGTTTATATAATCGATGGAGCAACAGGAGGCATTCGCTGGCAAGCAAATTATGATGGAGGCACCGGAATAGATTATTGTCCGGTGGTGGATGTGGATGGAGATGGTCTGACCGAAATTCTGACCTATGCCAGAATACTGGACGGCGGTACGCAAGATGTGTTAATTGCTTTTAAATCAAGTGAGCTTCCCTGGGCCGGTTGCCGTCCTGTCTGGAATCAACACGGCTATTTTAATGTAAATGTAGAAGATGACCTGAGTATTCATCCACAACAGCAAGCTGTTGAAACAGCCGGTGATGGCACAGAGTTGAATGGCTTTCTCATGCAATACCCACTGTCTGAATATTGGGCACCGGATGCAGCCTGGGATTACGCCTACATCGATTGCCAGGAAGATTCCATGAAAATGAATTTCCGGGTTTGTAATGTGGGGAATTATACGCTTTCGCATGAAATGCCGATCACCATCTACGATGGGAATCCGACTAATTCCTCCCCAAATATTATTACCGCATTGCTTTTGGGTGAAAACCTGGATCCCTATGAATGCGCCACCTTTTCCATCACTATTCCCTTTCTGGTAAATCAATCTATCCACCTGGTTCTAAACGATGACGGGTTTGCTCCAACACCTTACAACCTGGACCTCGATTTTCCAGTCACCCCCGTGCGGGAATGTGATTACGGAAACAACAAAACCAGTCTCCAGTTTAATTATGATCCACCTTCCATAGATCTCGGGCCAGACATTGCCACCTGCGAGTTTCTTGTTACGGTGCTGGACGCCGGACCCGGGTTTTCAAATTATATCTGGCAGGATGGATTTCACGGACAGATATATACCGCTACATTACCCGGCACCTATTGGGTGCGTGGGCGGGATGATTGCGGATATGAGCAATCGGATACGATTGTTATTACGGTGGCCCCTTCATATATTCTCGATCTGGGGAATGATACGACAATATGCGAAGGCGCATCCGTATCGATTATGGAGGAAAACTATGAAGTTTACGAGTGGTTACCTGTGGAAGGAGTTGATTGCCCAAGTTGTCCGGCTGTTGTTCTGACACCGGAAGAAACGACAACCTATATCCTCACGGCGACCACCATGGAAGGCTGCTACTATCAGGATAGCGTCAAAATTACTGTGCAGGAAGTCTTTCAGGACCCCGATACTATAAAGATTTGTACTGGCGCTTCGGCGCTGATTTTTGGAAACCTGGAGGATATGCCCGGGACTTATACAGAAAGTTATGTGACCAGTTTCGGCTGTGATTCCATCCTGAGTATTACCCTG
>JAGQWR010000071.1:0-64871 GCA_020437105.1 Saprospiraceae bacterium | reverse complement strand
TGGTGGATTCGATTTACGAGAGTACTGCTTTGACCATCTGTGCCGGAGAATCTGTTGACATTTTCGGAGTACCACAAAACCAAACCGGCTATTACGAAGAAACCTTCGATTCCTATAT
The DNA here is from genome assembly GCA_020437105.1 of Saprospiraceae bacterium. Classification (GTDB taxonomy): domain Bacteria; phylum Bacteroidota; class Bacteroidia; order Chitinophagales; family Saprospiraceae; genus JAAEZH01. The sequence continues at coordinate 64,753 of JAGQWR010000071.1, read as the reverse complement.
CGGCTGCGATTCGATCGTAGGCGTTTTTCTGGAGGTGCTGGATACGCTGGCTACCATTGATACGGTCTTCCTCTGCGAAGGCGATACCCTGGATCTTTGGGGTATGTCCATTGTGGATGGTGGTTGGTATTCGGATGTATCGATCGGTTTCAACGGGTGCGACTCTACGCATTACCGCTTTGTGGATATGCTGGATAACAGTTCATCTTTTGAGTTTATCGAATTTTGCGCAGGCGATTCGGTCAACATCTTTGGAAATTTTGAATCGACTCCGGGCGAATATGCTAACCTCTATGTAGCCTTTAACGGCTGTGATTCGATTCATACCATTGAATTGATTCAATTGGATACCTTTTATGTCGAAGAAAATATCAGTATCTGTGCAGGTGATTCCGTTCTGATCTTTGGAAGTTATGAATCGGATGCCGGTTCATACCAGAACATTTTCCAGGCAGAAAACGGCTGTGATTCTACTAGCCGTATCATATTGGAAGTGCGGGATACCTCTTATTACTATACCGAATTTTCTATTTGTACCGGAGAAAGCATTCCCATCTTCGGCATTCCGCAATCGACACCCGGATTATACCAGCAGTACTTTTTAAATGAGGCAGGTTGCGATTCACTGGTTCAGATTGCCCTGAGTGTATTAGATACCTTCGGACTGGTTGACACCATCAGTATTTGTGAGGGGGAAATGATTGACTTGTGGGGCGATCTGGTTTCTGATCCAGGTTGGTACACCGCGGTATTCCAGGCAACAAATGGCTGTGATTCCTCCGAATATGTATTTCTGGAAGTACTTCCGAATGCTTCCGGATTTGAGCAAATTGAATTTTGTCAGGGTGATTCGGTGCTGGTTTTCGGTAGCTATGAATATGATGGTGGGAATTACAGCCAGCATTTTCAAGCAGTTAATGGCTGTGATTCTGTACATACCATCGAGCTGATAGAATTGGACACCATCTTTCAGGAAGAATTTCTGGCTATTTGCTCCGGCGAATCCATCGATATTTTTGGTACGGCTGTTTCCCTTCCGGGAATTTATGAAATGGTTTTTGCTTCCGCGAATGGCTGTGATTCCACGCAACGGATTCACCTGGAAGTGCTGGATACCATTTCAACCTTTGAGGCAGTGGAAATTTGCGAGGGTATGGTAGTGGATGTGTTTGGCGTTCCGGTTTCCACACCGGGAGAGTTTACGGCACTTTTTTCTACGGCATCCGGCTGTGATTCCCTGCATACGATTGAAGTGTCTGTTTTATTGAATAGTCAGACAAATGAATCTCTGGCAATATGTGCTGGAGAGGAGATTGATATATTTGGGACGGCCGTGTCTCTTCCGGGAATTTATGAGATGGTTTTTGCTTCCGCGAATGGCTGTGATTCCACACATACTATAAACCTGGAAGTAAACCCCTCTCCAACAAGTGCGGAGTCTGTCAGTATATGTGCCGGAGAAGAAGTATTGATTTTTGGAAATCCGGAAACGGAAGCAGGCGTTTATGAAGGGGTCTTCCAGACAAACCAGGGCTGCGATTCGATACACCAGGTTACCCTCACTATACTGGAAGCGCCTGACGTGGACGTTATTGTTGGTAATCCCTGTCCTGGCCAATCAGATGGAACAATAGAGGTCATACCTGTTTCCGGATTGCCGCCTTTTTCTTATTCCTGGCAACACACTACTGCCAACACCTCTGTGCTTTCAGGCTTAGATCCGGGCACCTATTTCCTGACTTTGACAGATGCTGCCGGCTGTAATTTGGTTTCGGCCATTCTGCTCACCGAAGGTCAGGAACCGGAATATTCGTTATTGTGGGAAGACCCAAATTGTCTGGATCCGGAAAGTGGAATGATCTGGCTGGAAAATGTAAACCCCGGTTTGAGTTTCAGCATTGATGGGGCGTTATTTCAGACTAGCCCCGTATTTTCAGGCCTGTCTGCCGACACCTATACCATTTTTATTCAGGATGCCAACGGATGCCTGTTTGAAGAACAACTTAGCCTGGAGCCCTCTGATATTGGTTTTATTAGTCTGCCGCCCGTATATCAAATATTCCTGGGAACAGGAGTTGTTTTAAGCCCGTATGGTGCCCTGGACGAACCAATGTCCTATCTCTGGGAGCCGGCAACAGGACTTTCCTGTACCGATTGTATTGAGCCATTCGCCAGTCCGGAGATTACGACGACTTATACCCTGACGATTACCTATACAGACGGCTGTATCCGTACACTGAATACAGTGGTAGAAGTAGATCCACTCATCAATGTTTACTTCCCAAACATTTTCAGTCCGGATTTTAATGGGATCAATGATCTTTTTAAACCTTATGGAAAGAGTGATCTTTTGGTCAATTATTTTAGGGTATTTGACCGCTGGGGCGAATTGATATACGAGGAATCGGCCACCAGTTTGCAAGCGATGCATGGATGGGATGGTCTATTTAGAGGTCAGGAGATGGAGACAGGGGTATATGTGTATCTCGCGGAAGTTGTTTTGCCGGATGGTTTGCCCTGGGTGTATAGTGGAGATATATTACTATTGAAATAAAAAAAGCCCGTCCGGATTTTCATTCGGACGGGCTTTTAGTTGGCATTTTATTCGGCAACAACCAATTTTACATTTTTGGCTGCCAGACCTTCTGCGGTTTTTTTCAATTCAAATTTTACTGAATCTCCCACTCTAAAGCGATCTTTGATTTCTGTGATATGCACAAAGATTCTGGTGGAGAGGTCTTTTGAATAAATGAATCCATAGCCTCTGGAGCGGTTAAAAGACTTAATGAATCCTACTTTATGTGTGTTTTCTTTTTCGGGTTTTGTGTTGCTAAAAAGCGCAACAATTCTGTCTAACAATTTCATGATTTACTGTTTAGAATCGTTGGAGGGAATCCAACTCTTGTTTATTGATGACCTTAAACAATCCCATTTGCCAACGCCTGTAGAAAAACTGTCGCGACAAACTTACCGTAACCTCATCATCAAGATACTGCACCTTAACTCTGGTTGGTGTTTGCTTAAGAATTCGGACAGATTTAGCTTTTGGCTCTACACTCATCATAATATCGCATTTTAGGGTATTGTTTGTGGAGAATATGATCAATTCAGGTAGCGGGTTTATCCTTCTTCAGACATGCTCTTTTCCTGTTTGTAAATAGCTTCTAAAATTTGATGTCGGCGTTTTACAGACGGCTTGGTGAAAAACTTTCGCTCCATCAACTCTTGTCTTACTTTTACATTTCGGTGTTTTCGCTTGTAACGTTTTAAGGCTCTGTCAATGTTTTCGCCTTCTTTGATTTCAATTATTAGCATATGCTTTTTTTGATTAAAAATGTTATGATTAATTAGCTCAGGTTTATTACCTGTGCAGGAAGTCGGTGATCTTTTACCAGTTTTTCTGTAAAGGCTTTATGACCTCTTGGAGCCAGCAGAAATAATTTTCCACCCTTGGCAGCTGCCAGCGAACTCAGTAATTTCCATTTAGAAACCTGGAGCCCAACTTCCTCGGATTTCATCGAAATCTCCAGAAAATTGTGGGTACCTAGTTTTTTACCGGTGATATCAGGTATAATGGAGTCCTCTTCATCGCCTACGCGCCTGAAAGAACTGGGAGTTTCAAATCCTTCAATATTTGCCCGGATGCCTGAAAAGCCCTTTCCACGCGCCCAACTTATAGCCTTGTCAAATAGATTTTGTTTTTCCATGGACCAGATTTTAAACAAATGAATAGATAGCCTGACTTGGAGCCAGAATGAGAATAAAGCAGTAGATCAGGGAAAAATACCAGGTGAAAAGTGTGGGTATTAGAACTACCGAACACTAATACAACAAGGGAAAAAGTAAAATAGTTTCACTAGAAACTTATTTTTCCGGATTAAATTTAGAAAGTCAGTACGGGGTCATTCATTTTCAATAGCCAGGATAGGCGGGGCTTCCAAATCTTCGATATTCAAAAACTGTATGATCAGGGAAAAAGCCTGTTCCAGTTCGGATAGTTGCTGGTCGGAGAGTTTTTCCATGCGGTTGCTCAAGCGCATGTGCAGTGGATCGGGAGATGATTCAGTAAGTGCAACACCTCTGGAAGTTAGAGTGATCGGACCAATACGCCGGTCATTTTGACGAGGTAGTCGGCTGACGAGGTCTTTTTTTTCCAATCTGGTAATAATCCCGGTAACCGTACTGGCATTCAGTTGGAGAAAATCTTTTATTTCCTTGTGTGATGCCTGAATATCAGGTTTGGTATTTAGGTAATTTAGGCAAAGCAACTGCGGCATACTTAAACCAAATTCCTTTTCAATACGTTTGCTTTCCAGATTTACAGAACGAATAATCTTTCTGAGATTGATCAGGATCTGAGTAGTGTGCATTTTATACCGACTTGATGCTGATTGAATAATACAAAACTAGGGCGAATTTCCTATCTTTGCACCGCTTTTTAAAAGATAAGTTTAAGCAAATGAAGATACTGGTCTGTGTAACAAAAACTCCGGAAACCACGGCTCGAATTTCCTTTACGGATAATAATACAAACTTCGATGCCAATGGTGTTCAATTTATGATGAATCCTTACGACGAATGGTATGCGCTTGTTCGTGCCTTGGAGTGGCAGGAAAAGGCAGGTGGTTCGGTGACGGTCATCAATGTTGGCCCGGCCTCCAATGATTCCATCATTCGCAAAGCTCTTGCTATCGGTGCGGATGAGGCAGTTCGGATTGATATCGAACCTGGAAGCAGCCTTGCTGTAGCCCAACAAATTGCCGCTTACGCGAAAGATAAAGGATTTGATGCCATTTTTACCGGCAAGGAATCGATCGATTTTAATGGTTCGGAGATCGGACCAATGGTCGCCGAATTACTGGAATTGCCATTTATATCCTATGCTACCCATATGGAAGCAAACGGTAATGTACTGACGATCGCCCGGGATATTGAAGGCGGAGAGGAAATTGTCGAGGTGCAAACGCCTATGGTGCTCAGTGCAGCAAAAGGATTGGCCGAGCAGCGTATTCCAAACATGCGGGGCATCATGATGGCCAAGCGCAAACCGCTTACCGTCGTAGATCCGGTAGAAACAACTGATCTTGCCGTACCAGTGAAATACGATCTCCCTCCTGCAAAAACAGCAGTGAAATACGTAGATCCGGAAAACATGGATGAACTGGTCAGGCTGTTACACGAAGAGGCAAAAGTTATCTAAGAATCAAACATTAAAAATTAGAATTAAGAATTCAACATTCAGAATAAAGAATTAGAATTCAACATTCTCATCTCAACTATAAATTATGGCTGTTTTAGTTTTTGCAGAAAGCCAAAATGGAACTTTTAAAAAGAATGCCCTGGAGGCAGTAACATACGGTGCCAAAACGGCGGCTGTTTTGGGTACTGAATGTATTGCACTCACCTTAGGTAAGGTAGAAGGTGCAGAAATCCTGGGCACCTATGGGGCAGTCCGGGTGCTAAATAATGCAAATCCCCAGCTGGCTCAATTTGATAGCGAAGTGTACACCGCTGCAATCAGTCAGGCTGCTGCCCAAACTGGTGCAAATGTGATTATACTCATGCACAATTCCACAGGTAAATCGCTGTTGGGTCGCTTGGCAGTTCGTATGGAGGCCGGATCAGTTTCCGGAGCCAATGCTGTACCATCCAATGATGGCGCGTTTACCGTACGAAAAGGTGTGTATTCCGGTAAGGCTTTTGCCTGGTATGAAATAAAATCGGAAAATAAGGTGATCTCTCTGGCAGGCAATACGATTCAACCCGATGGATCCGACACTGTAGCTACTGTTGAACAGATTGACCTGGATCTCCCTGCATCCCGCGTAAAAGTGTTGGAAGTAAAACGGGTTGAAGGCACCGTGCCTCTGCCGGAAGCAGAATTAGTAGTATCTGCTGGCCGCGGTATGAAAGGCCCCGAGAACTGGGGTATTATTGAAGAACTGGCAGAGGTGCTGGGCGCTACAACTGCCTGCTCCCGACCTGTGGCCGATTCAGATTGGCGTCCGCACCACGAGCACGTAGGCCAAACAGGAATTGCCATTCGTCCAAATCTGTATATCGCCGCCGGAATTTCCGGTGCCATCCAGCATCTGGCGGGAGTCAATAACTCCAAAGTCATCGTAGTGATCAACAAAGACCCGGAAGCACCGTTTTTCAAAGCGGCAGATTACGGGGTGGTAGGGGACTTGTTTGAGGTGGTTCCTAAACTCACGGAAGCCATCAGAAAACTTAAAGCAGAGTAATTTAAATAGGTTTTGTTTTTCAGTTTTAAAGGCGTACTTTTGCGCGGCTGTAATTGATTTTCGTAATCACCAACGGTTTAAATTAAAACATAATGTCACAGTATTTGCCAAAAGAAAAGGTGGAAGAACTCTTCAATCAGTACGGAGGAGCTTCAAAAAACACCGGATCAGTGGAAGGCCAGGTTGCCTTATTCACTTATCGAATTAAAGGATTGTCTGAACATTTGAAAGCAAATAATAAAGACCATTCCTGTCGCCGTACACTTTTAACGCTGGTAGGTAAGCGTAAGCGCTTGCTTCGTTACCTGGAGCGTAAAGATGTAATGGGCTATCGTAAACTGATCAAGGAATTAGGTATTCGGGGATAATCTCCCGGGAAAGTGTTCCACCAATTTGGTGGAGCACTTTTTTAGTATCAATTCAAACGTTTATTTTTTCCCTACTTCACTTCTGGCTTACCTCTTGAATGGTATTCACACCAGGTTGCACTTTTCCGACTTTCAGCTGATTGCTGAATTCCTTCGTTTCGAAATTCCCGATTTCAGGGATCAACGGTCGGATCAATGCTTTCTAGATCAATCCAAAATGTGCCTTTCCCATTCGGTACGAGCTACTAACAATTGAAAAACGATTAAAATGGGTATGCAAACGCCAATTTCCACTTCCTTCAACTTGCCTGACGGGCGTGAAGTGGTAATAGAAACCGGTAAACTTGCCACGCAGGCAGACGGTTCAGTTGTCGTACGTTGCGGCGACACAATGTTATTCGCCAGTGTTGTTTCTGCTACTAAAATGCGTGAAGGACAAAACTTCTTTCCGCTTTCAGTAGATTATCAGGAAAAATACGCTGCAGCCGGACGAATTCCCGGCAATTTTTTCCGCCGTGAATCAAGACTATCTGATTACGAAATCCTGATCTGCCGTCTGGTAGATCGCGCTATTCGTCCGCTCTTCCCGGATGGTTATATGTATGATACGCAGGTGATCATTAATTTGATCTCCGGTGATAAAGAAACCTTGCCGGATGCTTTTGCAGCGCTTGCTGCTTCAGCTGCATTGGCAGTATCTGATATCCCTTTCCAGGGACCACTCTCTGAAGTGCGTGTAGCACTGATCGGTGGGGCTTATGTGGTTAATCCAACCCGCTCACAAATGGAGACGGCAGCATTGGATATCATCGTAGCGGCTACCATGGAGAATGTGATGATGGTAGAAGGAGAAGCGGATGAATGTTCAGAAGCGCAGCTTATCGAAGCCATCAAAGTGGGCCATGATGCTATTAAAGTACAAATTGAAGCCCAACTTGACCTGGCTAAAAAAGTAGGGGAGAAGTGTGCCGTGAAACGCCCTGATCCGGAAATTCCTTCCAATGATGAGGTGAAAGCCATGGTCGAAGAACTGACCAAAAATCCTATCTACGAAGTCGCCAAAGGCGCACTCGATAAAAGTATTCGGAAAAACCGTTTTTCGGAGATCAAAGAAGAAATGCTTGCCAGCATTTTGGAGAAAAAAGGTGAAGAATTCGTTGCTGAAAACGGCGAATTGATTGCAACTTATTACGATAAGACCAAAAAGGCGGTTATCCGTGAAATGGTCATGTCTGAAAAAGTACGCCTCGACGGACGTAAACCGGATGAGGTGCGCCCGATCTGGACAGAGGTAGCTTACCTGCCTTCTTCGCACGGTTCAGCAATCTTTACCCGGGGAGAAACACAGGCACTTATGTCTATGGTACTCGGTACCAAACTGGATGAAATGATGGTGGATACAGCTCTGGAGTTTAGTTTCTCCAAGTTTATCCTACACTATAATTTCCCTGCTTTTTCAGTTGGAGAGACAAAACCAATGCGTGGCCCTGGTCGCCGCGAAGTCGGACACGCAAACCTCGCTGCCAGATCTTTGAAAAAGGTGATGCCGAAAGATTTCCCTTACACAGTAAGACTTGTTTCTGATGTTTTGGAAAGTAACGGGTCTTCTTCCATGGCGACTGTTTGCTCCGGCTCCTTAGCCTTAATGGATGGTGGAATCCAGATTAAAGCCCCCGTTTCCGGAATTGCAATGGGTATGATCAGCGACGGAAAGCGGAATGTGGTGTTGACCGACATTCTCGGTGACGAGGATGCACTCGGTGATATGGACTTCAAAGTAACAGGTACGGAGAAAGGTATCACTGCCTGTCAGATGGATATTAAGGTAGATGGAATGCCTTATGAATTGTTGGAAGAAGCACTCGAGCAGGCACGTCAGGGACGTCTGCACATCTTGAATGAGATGGCAAAAACCATGGCAAAACCTGCCGACGACTTTAAACCACATGCACCACGTATCGTAGAACTGATTATCGATAAGAGTTATATCGGTGCAGTGATCGGACCTGGAGGTAAAGTGATTCAGGATATTCAGGCTACTACCGGTACCACGATCAATATTGAAGAAAAAGGCGACAAAGGCATTGTCAATATCGCCAGTTCTGATAAAGCAAGTATCGAAGCTGCGAAAGCCCGGATCGAGGATATTACCTTCACACCTGAAATTGGCGACGTCTATGATGCCGTTGTAAAAACAGTAATGCCTTATGGCGTTTTTGTTGATTTCAAAGGCGGAAAAAGTGGATTGCTCCACGTTTCAGAAATCTCTTACTCTCGAATTGATAATGTAGAGGAAGTATTTAGTGAAGGAGATGAGGTGAAAGTGAAGCTGATCGGCGTAGATCCAAAAACCGGTAAACTGCGCCTTTCCCGGAAAGCATTGATGCCACGTCCGGAGCGGAGCGACCGCCGGGAAGATGGAGATGACGACCGTAGAGGTGGAAATAATGATCGTCGCAGAGATTAGTTTCTGACGATTTATTTAAGATAATTTGTGAAAAGCGTCCATTCCCAGTGAGTGGACGCTTTTTTCTTTTGGGTAATTATGTATTTTACACAGGATTTGAGACGCTCTTAACTTCAAAAGAGTAGAAAATACAACCGTCAGGTGAATTGTAAGGTGTCCGCACTTTCTTTGGAGTCTCTTGCCGAACTTTTTTTAAAATTTGGCTGTTACTCTGGATACCCCTATATAAGTTTACCAAACCATTGGATTTTTAAAAAAATAATACGATTCCGCCTGCGAAAGACGGGAATCGTAAGCGATTGTAATATCTTGGCTTCCAAATAATGTTTTACTGTCTAACATTTGATGAAAATACCAGTCTATGCGTCAGTTGAAAATTACGAATAAAATCACTTCTCGGGAGAGTCTGGCTCTTGATAAGTACCTTAATGACATAGGCAAAATTGATATGCTTACCGCGGATGAAGAGGCTGAAATGGCCCGAAGAATCCGCACAGGAGATCAGGATGCGCTCGATCGTTTGACAAAAGGAAATCTTCGTTTTGTGGTCTCCGTTGCAAAACAATATCAGAATCAGGGGCTTTCATTAAGCGATCTGATCAATGAAGGGAATGTCGGCCTCATGAAGGCTGCCAAACGCTTTGATGAGACCAAAGGATTTAAATTTATTTCCTACGCCGTTTGGTGGATTCGTCAATCCATCTTACAGGCAATTGTTGAATATTCCCGAATTGTGCGCCTGCCACTCAATAAGGTAGGCTCCTATAACAAAGTCAATGAAGCTTACCTAACCTTCGTGCAGGAATTCGAACGCGAGCCAACCCATGACGAGTTAGCAGAAGTACTCGGAATCCCGGTTCGGGAGGTAACCAATATGCTCAAAGGAAATTCCCGGCATGTTTCCGTAGATGCCCCCCTGAGTGGCGAAGAAGGAAACTCCACTATGCTCGATCTGATTGCCGGTGGCGAAGAAGACAGCCCGGATTTAAGCCTGATGGAACAATCCCTTAAGGAGGAAGTGCAACAAGGTTTATCTATCTTATCTCCCCGGGAAGTAGAGGTGCTTGCCGCTTATTATGGACTCAATGGCCAAAAATCACTTACCCTCGAAGAAATTGGCGAGCTCTATGGCCTGACCCGGGAACGGGTGCGTCAAATTAAGGAGCGCGCCATCCGACGACTGCGAAAATCTTATAATAAAAATGCACTCCGCTCTTATTTGGGATAGTCATTTTACAGGAATGAAATATATTGCGGTTGTCTGATCACAGGCAACCGTTTTCTTTTTTAGCCGATACCTGAAAGCTTGTTTAGTCAAGTTCAACCATAAAATCTTTTTTAACCATGTCAAGAAGTCTGTATCTGTTTGCCCTGTTGCTTTTGTTATCCTCTTGCGGTTCAAAAAACGAGGAAAACCAGGCAGAGAATACGCCGGCTGTTCAAATCCCGCGTTCAGATCCGCCGCCATCCAAAACCATACTAATTAGCAATATTGAATACCTGCGCCTGCGCTCTGTTCCTGGTCCTCAGGGAGAAATCCTGGAAAACCTGCCTAATGGATCATCTATGGAATACCTGGGGGAAATGAGCTCTTTCCGTACGGAAGTCAATCTGCGGGGAATTACCTTCGACGAGCCCTGGATTAAAGTGCGTACCGACGCCGGTATCGAAGGCTGGGTTTTTGCCGGTGCACTTAATTTTAAACTGGATGATTCTTCCTCCCTGCCGGAGCAACTCATGGAAATTCGCCTGACCAGCCTGTTTGGCGAGCCACTGGCTGCAGAAATCAAGGCTTACCGCAATGCCTATCGCAAAGCACAAACTGATCTGGATCTAAATGATCAATACCATGTTGGTACCGCACTCCGCGAAAAAATGGTCGCTAAAATGGATCAGTTTATTGTTGTCGATGACTATGAGCATTTGCCGGATTTATTTTGGCTCCAACAAGCTTTGCCAGCCCTTCAACCACAATTAGTTGCTGAAGGAACCGCTTATTACCTCTTTCACAATTATGCCACCTGGGAAGAACGGGCTCAAAAAACAAGCGGTGTGGAAGATGATGCCTTCTTTAATCTTTGCCTGGATTTGTTTAAAATGGATAGTATCGAATATTTCTGGCCGGATTACTTTCTGCAAACCTGGGATTATGGCGGACACAGCGAATTGGGATCTGGTAAGCACCTGGATCTGATCCGGAAAATGGATAAAACAATCAGACAAAGCCCCTCCTTTGCTGATCTGATTCAGGAAATGAAAGCCGATCTCTTAAATGACATTCTCGGACCGGAAGTGACCTATTGGAATAATCAGGAAAGTATCCTGCAAGAGCTGGGACAAATACTGAAAGAACCGGTAACTATTCTTAGCCAGGAAGATATTATCGCTCTTAAACAACGGGAAAAACAATTTAATGCCCCGGAAGCAAATAAAATTGAATTGAATTTCGGAAGTGATCCATCGGGAAACTAAATCTTTACCCAGGATCAAGACCTCTCTAACCCGTTTTGAAAGGTATTTGTCGGATAAACCCTGCATTCCAATCCCGAAATCTTAACTTTGTGTAATGGGAACTGCGATCGTGCTTTTAGGAACAATTGCTGCCGGATTGGCTGGTACATCTGCTTTGTATCGGGTGTTTCAAAACTTTCAACCCGGTAAGCAAAAAATCACCAGAGATTATAATGAAATGCAGGCCGAATTACGGCCTTTGCAGGATGAATTGGTACCTGTTAAGTCGGAAGAACTGGAACTGCTCTCTTCCAACCAAATCAATAAATCACGTAAAAAACGGGTTACGATAAAATCTCGTGGTGTCTTTATCTCCATCTACCAGGAGCCAATGATTGCCTGGGCCATGCGCAAATACCTGGGTTCAGAACAAAATGCCTTGATCCTTGCCCGAACCGCCAGATACGAATTTCTCCTGCGGGTGCGGAGCAAACAAACGGAGATTTCAGTCAATGGTAAAATTGGCCTCATTCACCTCCCGGACGGCCGCCTCTTTGATGGCAAAGGAAAAAAAATGCTTGGGTTTATCCGTAAAACCTCTGATACCGACCCACGCAGAACAATTTATGTGGGAGACAGAGAATTAGCCGCACTCCAGTTACTCCCCGAAACATCTTCCCCACAACCCCGCATTTTTAATTTCGTACAGGATGAAATGACCGAGGAGGAGAAAATTCTGCTTTTGGCCATGTCTATCAGCTATCTCACACAGCATCTGGCGTAACCCGGACATTTTTCTTCGGTTTCTAAAAACAGTTTCTGTTATTTTTGGTGAGATCTCCTAAAATTTGACTCTATGAAAAATGGATTACGCCTGCTGGCCGTTTTTTCCGGCTTATTCTTTTTTGCCTGTCAGTTAAATCAATCCGACTTGCCTTTCGGCGAAAGCCAAAGTGGAGCAGGAATTGCTATGGACCACTGGGCTGCCATCCGATCTTATCCAAATGGGAAAATATTTTCCTCCAAATACTACCAGGCCTGGGAGGAAAAAGCATCGCTGTCGCATACCCGGGACGGAGAAGAACTCGGTTCAGAATGGGTCGCCCTTGGTCCGAAAAATTTTGGTGGACGAACCCTGTGTATGGGGTTTCATCCAACAAATTCGGATATTCTATTTGTAGGCTCAGCCAGTGGCGGTTTGTGGAAAAGCACTACGGCAGGGCAGGGGGTAAATGCCTGGAGTTATGTGTCCACTGGTTTTCCGGTTTTGGGCGTAGCATCAATAGCGATCAATCCGGTAAACCCTGACGAGATGTATATTGGTACCGGAGAGGTTTATAATTATAATGCAGCCAAACCGGGTGTGGTCGATCGCTTTACCCGTGGATCATACGGCATAGGCATTCTGAAAACAACAGACGGCGGTATAACCTGGGAGAAATCACTGGATTGGTCTTTGGAAGAAATGACCGGCATCCAGGATTTATTGATCAATCCGCTCCGTCCGGAAACGGTTTATGCTGCTACTACCAGAGGCCTGTTTAGATCATATAATGCCGGAGCCACTTGGGATAATATTAAGGATATTGACATGGCAGTCGATATCGAAATGCATCCTTCTGATACGTCCATTTTACTCGTGAGCTTTGGAAACCTCAACAGTCCGGAACAAGGCGTTTATCGATCCAATAATGCCGGGCAATCATTTAGCCTCCTGAATAACGGTATCCCATCAAATTATACGGGTAAAACACTGTTGTCCTATAGTCAATCCGATCCAAATATTATTTATGCTTCTGTTGCCAATTCTATAGGCGGACTGGGAATGTTCAAATCGGTGGATGGTGGAGATTCATGGGTTATAGCCAATACCGAAGATATGCCGACCTATCAGGGCTGGTATAGCCACGATGTGGCTGTTAGTCCGCTTGATCCGGATTACTTTGTGTGGGGTGGGGTAAATGGCGCTGTTTCCCAGGATGGTGGACAAAACCTGCTGATGGTTTGTTTTTGGTATTTGTGGGATTTGGGCCAGACGCCTGTTGGCGGACCGGAAGGTCCTCCCAACTATGTACACGCCGATATCCATGGCCTCTATTTTCACCCCTTAAATCCGGAGGTCGTATATGCTGTAACTGATGGCGGTATATTTTATTCCGGAGATCAGGGCATGAACTGGGAAGGACGAAACGGTGGTTACCAAACGCAACAGTTTTACGCTGATTTTGGAAACAGCCTGCAGGATTCTGCATTCGCCATTGGGGGGTTACAGGATAATGCATCTGCTATGTATGTTGGGGATGATGCCTGGGTACGGGTTCTGGGTGGGGATGGTATGACAGGTGCTGTACATGCCGAAAATGATAGTATCGTGCTTGGTTCTTATTACTATCTGAATATGTCGCGATCCCTGAATAAAGGAGGCAATTTTGATGGACTTAATGTAAGTTCTGCAACGAATGAGAATAAGCCATTTAATGCGCCATTTGGCTTTGATCCAGGCGTACCGGATCGCATTTACGGAGCTGCGGAACGACTGCATCGCTCAGATGATTTGGGCTCAACATGGGAAGCTACCAGCTCCGATCTGATTGACCCTGGGAATATGATCCTGACAATTGGCCTGACGGCCCTGGATCAAAATATTATTTATGTATCTACTGCACCTGGAGCCACCAATCCAAAAGTATTAAAAAGTATAGACGGAGGATCATCCTGGGTGCCTATGCCTGGTCTTCCGGATCGGGTTTGTTCAGATATTGTCATTGATCCTTATGATGAAAATTTGGTGTACCTGACCTTTTCCGGCTTTGGTACTTCACACCTATATAAAACGAACAATGGAGGACTTGACTGGGTGCAAAGCGGTAGCGGCTTGCCAGATGTACCAGCCAATACCTTGTTCATTGACCCGCTAAATCCGGAAATTCTATACTTTGGAAATGATCTGGGTGTATATGTTTCTTTCGATGCGGGAGCCACTTGGGAGCCATTTTGTATAGGTTTGCCGGATGCTGTAATGGCTATGAACTTGTCTTATTCACCATCCAACAGAAAGGTAAGACTGGCCTCGCATGGGAACGGGGTATATGAGGCAGCCATGCTTGATTTTCCGGTGAATGTAGGAGAAGCCAGCTTGCATTCCGGCAACACGGAGGCTTTACTTTATCCCAATCCAGCCCGGGATCAACTTTTTTTGAGAATGGATTTAGGCCAGCCCCAAAAAGCGCGTGGCACTATTTTTACAGCAACAGGTAAAGCGGTCCGGGCAAATTTGGTTTTTGATTTCCAAAAGGGTAGGATGGATGTATCAATTCCGATCTCGGGGTTGCAGTCGGGTTATTATGTATTGCATTTGGAAATGGAAGACGGGCAGGTGGAAAACCTTCCCTTTATGATACAATAAGAATTTTTATTCGACGGGTTCTGCTTCCAGAAGCATATAATTCATATAATACAGATCTGTTTCATTGAGATGGAGTTTCCCCCGAAATTCCATCTCTTTGTCCTTTTTAATCCGTTTGCCGACAGGCTTTTTAAGCTGAATATCCATGACCGATTCCGGACCGGCATTCCCACAGAAAAAGCATTCGGTAAAGGGAAAGGCACTTAATATTAGCAGGTCTTCCTGTCCCGTTTCTTCAATCGGAATAACATAACCTTTGATAATTACCTGTTCGCCTTCCAGGCGTTTGATGGATGGGTGGAATAGGGGATAAAAGATATAATCTGCGACATCTTCATTATAGCGTTCCTCAAAATCGATCTTTGAAAGGATTTTCCAATCTATCCTGAAATAGCCGTCTTCCTGTTGGAGATCAATTTTTTCAGCCTCAATCAGCGGGAGTTCAGTGGCTGTGTCCTGGGCGGCAATACCTGGAGTAGGCGGAGCTTCTGCGGTTACCTGTGGCGGGATATAATCCTTTTTCATGATTAGGTATCGGACGCCCAGAAAGACTAATGCAGCGCAAACCAGGATTGGGAGGAGAATTGACCAGGGGGATTTCATATTCCGAAGGATTTGATAAAACGAAAAAAGGGAAATGGCATTGCCATTTCCCTTTTATTTACCCGTTGACTGTATTATCTAACAGATTCAACAATCGCTTTAAACGTTTCCGGGTGGTTCATGGCCATATCGGCTAAAACTTTCCGGTTAAGTTTAATGTCTTTCTGAGAAAGACCGTGTATCAGGCGGGAATAGCTCAAGCCGTGAAGGCGAGCTCCTGCATTGATACGAGCAATCCAAAGGCGACGGAAGGCACGTTTTTTATTTCGGCGGTCGCGATAGGCATAAGTAAGGCCTTTCTCAACCGCATTTTTAGCAACAGTCCAGACGTTGCTACGTGCTCCAAAGTATCCTTTGGAAAGTTTCATGAGTTTTTTTCGGCGGGCTCTTGAAGCAACCGCATTGACAGATCTTGGCATGATTTGATTTTTTTGTTCAACACAGAGGGCGTTTCCGCCGCTATAACCTGTATTCTCGTAAAAAAATTACTTACACAGCAGGGCTCTTACCCGCTTCTCGTCCGCTGTAGAGACCAGACTGGAATCCCGCAGACGCAACTTGGTTTTTTTGCTTTTGTTCCGCATCATGTGCGAAGTTTTGGCCTGGAACCGTTTGATTTTGCCTGACCCAGTGATCTTGAATCTTTTCTTAGCACTGGAGTGCGTCTTCATCTTAGGCATGATTCGTGTTTTTTATTTAAGAGGCACGAAGGTAAGTAAAAGAACCGGATTTCCATCGAGATCCGGTTCTAAAAAGATTAACTCTTTTTTTTCTTGTTAGGAGCGATCATTACGATCATTCTACGTCCCTCCATCTTAGGCAGGGATTCAGCAGAACCCCATTCTTCTAATTCTTTGAGAAAGCGCAGCAAAAGCAATTCGCCACGTTCTTTAAAAACGATTGTCCGGCCGCGGAAATGGACATATGATTTTACTTTTGCGCCTTCTTCGAGGAAGCTTTTGGCGTGTCTTAATTTAAAATCAAAGTCATGGTCGTCGGTGTTCGGGCCAAAACGAATTTCCTTAATAACAGTTTTAACTGCTTTTGATTTGATCTCTTTTTCTTTCTTTTTCTTTTCGTAAAGAAACTTATTGAAATCAATGATCTTTACAACAGGAGGTTTCGCATTGGGAGATATTTCTACCAGGTCCAGCCCCATAAGTTCTGCCCAGTCTCTTACTGTCCGAGTGGAGTAAACATCAGGGCCTACCTCATTACCCAGCTTTTCGCTCAGTTCCTCTAGATTGTCACCTACGAGCCGAACCTCAGGAATTCGGATTTGTTCGTTTATCCGAAAGTCAAACTTTGGATTTGGGCGCCGTGGTTGCGGTTTAGATCTTCTTCTTGCCAAATGAATTTTCTTTTGTTAAAATAATGTGCTAAGGTACCTTTTTAGTAATAAAGCAACTAGCTGATTTTTTAACCACGATGTTTGGTAAATAGTTTCCGGATTCAGCATAAAGTCAAAAAACTACCTGAAACCCCGTGGTTCGGGAAAATAAAAAGGCCATCTGATACCACCCTTGGAACCAGATGACCTTTTTCTATCATATTAAGCGTCAGTCTTAACTTCCGCCAGTGTGATCTTAATACTTTTTTTATCCTCTTCCATGATAGCTTCCAACAGACTACCAGGCGGCGGGTTCTCACTTAGGATAAACTCTGCCAGGGGATCTTCTATATATTTCTGCACCGCCCGATTTAGCGGACGAGCTCCAAATTGAGGATCAAAGCCTTTTTCAGCTACAAAATCTTTCGCTTCATCGGATAGTTGGATTTTGTATTCCATCTGATCCAGACGTTTGTAAAGATCTTTAAGGGTAATATCAATGATCCGGAAGATGTGCTCTCTATCCAGGCTATTGAAAATTACTACATCATCAATCCGGTTTAGAAACTCCGGTGAGAATGTACGTTTCAACGCTGTTTGAATTACACCTTTTGTGTGATCTTCAGCTGCTTCAACCCGAGCCTGAGTAGCAAAACCTACTCCCTGGCCAAAGTCTTTAAGCTGGCGCACCCCAATATTGGAAGTCATAATGATCAGTGTATTCTTGAAGTCCACTTTCCGGCCAAGGCCATCAGTCAGCTGCCCATCGTCAAGTACCTGAAGCAAAATGTTATAAACATCCGGGTGTGCTTTTTCGATCTCATCGAGCAACACAACTGAATAAGGTTTCCGACGAACTTTTTCGGTTAGTTGTCCACCTTCTTCATAACCCACATAACCCGGAGGTGCTCCAATCAACCTGCTCACCGTGAATTTCTCCATGTATTCACTCATATCCAAGCGCACAAGCGAATCTTCTGAGTCAAACAGGTATCTGGCAAGCGCTTTGGCCAGTTCGGTTTTACCTACTCCAGTAGGGCCCAGGAATATAAACGAACCAATTGGCTTAGAAGGATCTTTTAGTCCGACCCGATTGCGCTGAATGGCTTTTGCAATCTTGGAGATTGCTTCATCCTGCCCAATGATAACATCTTGCAGGTCTTTACCCATTCCGACAAGCTTTCTGCTCTCACTCTGAGCCACCCGGTTTACAGGAATGCCGGTCATCATGGAAACTACTTCCGCAATATCCTCCTCTTCTACCGGGTATCGTTTGGTTTTGGATTCTTCATCCCACTTTTCTTTCTCCTTATCGAGTTTTTTCAAAAGTTGGGATTCCTTATCACGCATTTCGGCAGCCTGTTCATATTGCTGCTCTTTTACAGCCTTATTCTTGAGCTCCCGTACCTCTTCAATCTTTTTCTCTAAAGTCTCAATATGCTTAGGAACATGAATATTTTTCAAGTGGGTACGGGCCCCAACTTCGTCTAATACATCAATGGCCTTATCCGGCAGGAACCGGTCAGTGATATAGCGATCACTTAATCGTACACAGGCTTTGATAGCCTCTTCCGAATAAGTAACATGGTGGAATTCTTCGTACTTCGGCTTGATATTGTGCAGGATGTGTACTGCTTCCTCCGCTGAAGGCGGATCAACGATTACCTTTTGGAATCGACGATCCAAGGCACCGTCTTTTTCAATATGTTGCCGATATTCATCCAGCGTAGAGGCACCAATACATTGGAGTTCCCCTCTGGCCAGGGCAGGTTTGAAAATATTGGAAGCATCCAGCGAACCTGTTGCGCCTCCCGCACCAACAATGGTGTGGATTTCATCAATAAAAAGGATTACATCACGAGATTTTTCCAGCTCGTTCATGATGGCCTTCATGCGTTCTTCAAACTGTCCACGATACTTGGTTCCTGCAACCAGGGCCGCAAGGTCAAGCATGACAATCCGTTTATTGAACAGGGTGCGGCTTACTCTTTTCTGAATAATCCGAAGAGCCAGTCCTTCTACAATAGCCGTTTTACCTACACCGGGTTCTCCGATAAGGATTGGGTTATTCTTTTTCCGACGACTGAGGATTTGTGAAACACGCTCAATTTCATTCTCCCGACCAATGATCGGATCCAACTTATCTTCTTCTGCGAGTTTTGTAATATCCCGGCCAAAATTATCCAGTACCGGAGTACGTGATTTAGTGGCACCTTTTCGCTGATAGCGTTCGGGTGATTCTTCCTCTTCAAACGGATCTTCCGATTCAGAAGCACCTTTGAGGAAGGGGTCAGTCGTACTTAAATCCTGTTCCTGTCGAACATATTCAAGCTCTGCCTTATAGATATCGTAATCCACATCAAATTGATTTAGAATACGAGAAGCCAGATTTTCTTTATGCTTAAGGATGGAAAGCATGAGGTGTTCCGGAGAAATTTCCTCGTTTTTCATCATTTTAGCTTCCAGAAAAGTGACTTTAAGTACCTTTTCGGCTTGTTTGTTGAGCGGTAAGTTGCCTACATTAAGAGAGGCACTTCCGCTTCGATCGGTCCGGATGGAATCTTCGATGGTCTGCTTTAATTCAACAGCATCCACATCAAGAGATGAAAGCACTCGCATAGCCAGGCTTTTGATCTCTTTGAGAATACCAAGCAGCAAATGTTCCGTTCCGATATAGTCATGTCCCAACCGTACCGCTTCGTCCCGACTAGTCGAGATTACTTGCTTTACCTGGGGAGAAAATTTTCTACTATTCATAAGATAATGACGATTCGTGCATTCGAAACAATAATAGGAATAATTGTGATAGATTACAACCAACCGAAACTTAATATTTGTTAAAGATGTCGGATGCTTGTTATATCACTGATCGACTGATGAAATAGGGAACAGTTGTTGCACTAAAAATGAAAAAAAAAACTGTATCCACTATTTGAAAAATCGAATCACTAAAGAATCTGAAAAAACTGTGCCATGTGCTTAAAACGTAAAAAACTGGCTTTATTGTCAGGTATTTCCGGCGAATTGGCCCTGGTTTCCCGGAATAACAGCCATTACGGCAGTTTTAGTCGTTTTATACTAAGTTTGAACACTTGAATAGGAGCTTAGGTTTTAAATCGGAACAAATTTGCAGGTCATAAGATAGTTGGAGTCTTCTGGTTAATTGATACATTTGTATCGTTTTCGATTAAAAAAGGAATGACATGAAATTTTCTATTAATAAACAGGATCGGTATTCCATCATCAGATTAGAAGATGAGAATCTGAATACAGTAGTAGCACCTGATCTAAAGTCTGAGTTCTTTTTGCTTTCCAGTCGCGAAACAGAGAATCTGATCGTAGATCTTTCACTGGTCAAGTATATTGACTCTTCCGGGTTAAGTGCTATCCTTACTGCCCATCGTATATGGAAAGAAATGGGTGGAAATTTTGTCGTAACAGGAGTGAAGTCTCCTGTTGTAGAAAAATTATTCGAAATAAGCCGGATCGGTCAGGTGGTGACCATTCTGCCTACCGTTCAAAATTCGATTGAGTTTATCTTTCTGGGTGAGTTGGAGCGCGAACTGAACGCAGATCCAGCCGAAGGAACGGAATTGGAGGAGTAATTGAGGACGTAGTCTGACTACAGAAAGAAGCGTGTCTGACCATCGTCGGGCACGCTTCTTTTTTTACATTTTAAATAAGTATGGTTACGTTAACCGGGCAATATCCCGGATCAGGATGCTTCTCCTGTTGAAATATATTAGATTCTCTTTACGAAGTTCATTGAGTACAGAAGTAACGGTTTGTCGGGAGGTACCAGTTAAATTGGCAATGTCCTGTTGTGTCAGGCAGTGTTTGAAAAGCATTTCGAAACCAACCTTCCGGCCACGCTTATTGGCACATTCTTTCAGGAAATCAATGATTCGGGTACGCGCATCCTTAAAGATGAGGGCTTCAAGCCGATCTTCGGTATGCCGCAATCTGCTGCCAACCAGAGAGAGGACACGTTGACATAGTTCAAAATTAGAACGCATCAAATCCCGAAAAGCAGCCACCGGTACAGAATAACAGTGCACCTCCTGATTCATCGCCCGGGCAAATTCCGGCCGAACATCCTCCCCAACGAGCCCTAATTCACCAAACATGGCAGAAGGATGCAAAATCGTTTTGATCACTTCCCGGCCTTCTTCAGAATGTGTGCCTACTTTTACCACACCTTTTAATAGAAAGAAGATCTGATCGGAAGCATCATCAGCCAAATAGATGTGTCCGTATTTAGGAAAAACCCGATATTCCGCATTCCTTGTTATTTCATCAAATTCAGCTTCACTGAGAATTTGAAACAAAGGAAATTGTTTGAGAAAAGAGAGTCCGGTGGTTACATTCATGATTCATGCTTTTTTACAAGTATAAATATGCGGGAGTTTCCTTGGATAAAACAGGACAAAAGACATACTTTGTACGAAGTTTGTTTTTCATTAGTTTTATTTAAACATTTGTTTATCAATAGTTTATAATATTTTTTTTACATTGTTTGTCGGAAATGAATTATATAGATGAAAAATATAGGAGTACCCTTGCAGAAGCTTTGGGGCTCACTTCCGCACAAATAAGTCTTTTTTGGAAAGGCCGGGTCGGATTTTATGGCTTATTGAAAGCTCTGGGAGTAGGTCCCGGGGATGAAGTGATCATTCCGGCTTTTACCTGTGTAGTAGTTCCAAATGCCATTCTGTATCTGGGCGCAGTGCCCATTTATGCGGATGTGGAAAGCGAAACTTATAATATGGCGGTGGACTCTGTGAAGCGCCATATTTCGTCCAAAACAAAAGTAATCGTAGCTCAAAATACCTTTGGCCTTTCGGCGGATTTAGAAAAATTGGCCACACTCGCCAATGGGGCTGGGATTCGACTTGTTGAAGATTGTACACATGGGTTTGGCGGGTTTTACCAGGAGCGTCCCAACGGGACTATTGCCGATGCTGCCTTTTTTTCTACTCAGTGGAATAAGCCATTTTCTTCCGGTTTAGGCGGGATCGTTGCCTGTCGTGATCAGGCATTGGCGCTTAGCATGCGTGACTGGGAAAAGCAATTGCCTGCACCTGCCTTTTTAAAAAGGCTCTCCCTGGGAGTTCAAATTCTGGCCCGAAAGTATCTATTGACTCCCGGATTGTATTGGACCCTCCTCAAAATTTATCGCTATCTGAGTCAAAAAGGCTGGGTTACCGGATCTTCAAGCGGAGCAGAATTAGACTCGGCACAAATGCCCGCAGATTACCTGACAGGAATGGGCGCAGTGCAGAAGCGTACAGGTTTAAAGGCTTTGGAAAATTGGCCGGAAAATTACGCACACCGACTGAAAATAGCAGCTATTTATTCGGATTGTCTGAAGAAACTGGGTTATCCGGCGATTTCCGTACCTGAATATGCAAGCCACACTTTTATTAAGTATCCGGTGCTGGTTCGGGACCGGGACTATATTTTCCGGAAAGCAGAAGAAGCAAAAATACCATTGGGCGATTGGATGTTGAGTCCCATTCATCCTATACAGTCAAATTTTGAAGAATGGTGTTATCCGTACGGAGAAAACCCGACAGCCGAATTTTTGAGTGCCCATGTGATCAATCTCCAGACTGATTTGGGCATCTCTGTTTCCCTGGCCAGAAAATGCTGTGATTTCCTGACCAGGGAGCAAGAGCAGCTGATTCGTACCAATGCAATGGATTACTGAGCGGCCGGGGCCGGGTATTCCATTTTTAGCAACAGCTCGATATCTTCAATGAATCGATCCACATCCTCCGGATTTGTTCCATCACAAAAGGAGCGCACGTGGCGGTTTTTATCCACCAAAATCAATCGACCGCTGTGATCAAAGCCACCAGGTGAATCCGGATTTTCTACTGCCACGCTGAAATAGTCATCCGCAATATCAAAGATCTCGTCTTTCGGGCCAGTAACAAAGTGCCATTTTTCCGGATTGGCACCCAGATTTTCGGCGTAAGCCTTAAGACGAGGAATCGTGTCGTGTTTGGTGTCAATGGTATGTGCCATTAACAGTACACGGTCGTCCTTCAAAAAATGGTCGTGTACCTTTAGCATTTGTTTGGTTACACCGGGACAAATGCTCGGGCAGGAAATAAAGAAGAAATCGACAACATATACTTTTCCCGCAAAAGTCGCATTAGTAACGAGTTGGCTATCCTGATTGATAAACTCAAAATCGGGAATGGTCGGGTATATTGTATCTCCGTTTACTACATCCCGATTGCCCAAAATTGGCAAAGGTGTCTCGGTTTCACTGCAAGAGCTAAGCAGGCCCGCCAGTAGCAAAACCAGAAGAAAATACCCGGATTTGAAACAATTCATAGAAGCTTCTTAATTATTTCGAAGGAGAAAGATTGATTCCGTTTTCAGAAGATAATTTCTTTAACAGGTTAGAAGCCTGGGCAACAGCGTCATTGATTTTTTTGCCAACAACAGCGGCATTTTCTTCCTGGATCGCCAGGGCTTGCATAATTTCATCATGGCTGGCTGATGCCCGGAGCGTTTGTGGATTCGCAGGACCAAGTTCCTGCATCCAACTCATCATTGATTCTTCAGCCTCACCAAGTAAACCAAGGGTTAACTTAATGTTTGACCCTTCATCTTCAGTAACTTCGGCCGACCGTTTTTCGAGCGCCTTACTCATATTTCGGATCGTGATCATGTCCAACATCAACTTATCATGGGTAGCGATGATCTCATCGTAGAGGGTGGTTTCCTCCGTAATCTGTTCTTCAGGACTTAATTTGCCATTCTGAGAACCGGCCTCGCCACCACATGAACTAAATGCAGCAAAAGAAGCAAGTGCCAAAAGGAAAAGTAATTTTTTCATAAGGAAATTTTTCGCAAAGATATAAGCTGCCAAACAATTAGACGACCTAATTTTGATTTTTTAACCATGTGGGAATCAATAGTTTAGTATCCTAAGCTTTTGGTAACTTTGTTTTGAAAGACATAGGCGGTTCCAGGATGGTTTTATACCCGATAATAGCGCACTTCAGAAACATTCTGGCTCTGCTATTGTTAAATGAACACCCCGGAAATCGAGTATTTCGCTTGATTTATTGAAATAATCTGTATGCATCAGCCTAAAAGGTCAATTATTTGGTTTCGGCAGGATTTGCGAATACATGATAATGAAGCGCTCTGCCAGGCTCTGGGAAATTCGGAAGAAGTCATTCCTGTTTTTATTTTTGATCCCAGGACCCTGCTGGGAAAAACCAACTTTGGATTCCAAAAAACAGGCAAATTTCGCACCCGCTTTATTTTGGAGAGTGTCGCTGATTTACGTGATTCACTCCGAGCCCTGGGAAGTGAATTGTATATCCGGATAGGCAAGCCGGAGGAAATTCTTTTTGATATTGCCAATACCTATAAAACCAGCTGGGTTTTCTGCAATAGAGAACGAACCCGGGAAGAAGTAGATGTGCAGGACGCGCTGGAACGAAAGCTCTGGACCATTGGTCAGGAAATGCGTTATACGCGGGGTAAAATGCTCTATTATACTTCAGATTTGCCTTTCCCGATTACCCACACACCAGACGTTTTTACACAGTTTAGAAAAGAAGTGGAACGGGTGGTAAGCGTTCGGATGCCCATGGAGACGCCACTAGCGGTGCCGCGTTTGAGCTCCAAGATGGAGGCAGGAGACATGCCAACACTGGAAGATTTCGGGCATGAGTATTTTGAATGGGATTCCCGTGCCACACTTTCTTTTAAGGGAGGAGAACGGGAAGGGCTTAAACGCTTACAATATTATTTATGGGAATCCAACCTGGCAGCAAGCTATAAAGAAACCCGAAATGGCATGTTAGGTGGAGATTATTCCACTAAATTTTCTCCCTGGTTGGCCATGGGCTGCCTTTCTCCGAAGTTGATCTATTCAGAGCTTAAGGCCTACGAAGCTGAACAGGGTGCAAATGAATCTACCTATTGGATTTTTGTAGAGCTATTGTGGCGAGATTTTTTCCGATTAATGGGTAAAAAGTACGGGGATTCGATTTTTCTTAAAGGTGGTACTAAAGGGCTAACTGATTCGCCGTTGGAAGAGGATTGGGATCGTATGCAATTATGGATGACTGGCCAGACAGGAATTCCATTTATAGATGCCAATATGAAGGAAATTAATACGACCGGATTTATGTCGAATAGGGGAAGGCAAAATGTGGCCTCCTTTCTGATCAAGGATTTGAAGGTAAATTGGCAAATGGGAGCAGAATACTTTGAATCGCTGCTCATTGATTATGACGTGATGAGCAATTGGGGGAATTGGAATTACCTGGCCGGTGTAGGGAGTGATCCCCGCGAAGATCGTTACTTCAATATACTGAATCAGGCCCGTCGGTATGACTCGAAGGGAGAGTACATTAAAACCTGGCTTCCGGAGTTGGCGGAATTACCTGCCGAAAAGATACATATTCCGGATACCCTGAGTACACCGGAACAGGAAAATTGGCATGTCATTTTGGGGAATGATTATCCAAACGCTATTGTACGTAGCGAAATATGGAATTAATCTGCCAATAAACGACCGTCAACCATTTCTAATCTGCGGTCACTCATTTGAGCAAGCTCCTCATTGTGCGTAACGATGACAAATGTTTGATCGAAATCATCCCGTAAACGAAAAATCAGCTGATGTAATTCTTTGGAAGATGCTGAATCAAGGTTGCCGGATGGCTCGTCAGCAAACACAACTTCCGGATTATTGACGAGTGCGCGGGCTACAGCTACGCGTTGTTGTTCTCCGCCGGAAAGCTGACTTGGTTTGTGTGTTATGCGATCGGCCAAACCCAGGTAATCCAACAGTTCCATCGCCTTTTTTTCGGCGTAAGCCGGACTCTTCTTCCCTATAAAAGCAGGAATACAAACATTTTCAAGAGCTGTAAACTCGGGTAGGAGATGATGAAATTGAAACACAAATCCGATGTGTTCGTTCCGGTAGGCTGCCAGCTTATTCGTTTTCAATTTGAAAATATCCGTTTCATTAAGCCAGACTGTACCTTCGTTCGGACTGTCGATCGTGCCTAATATGTGTAGCAGGGTACTTTTGCCTGCACCTGACTTTCCAACAATAGAAACAACTTCACCTTTTTTAATCTGAAGGTCCACGCCCCGCAAGACATGAAGGTCGCCATATTGCTTATGGATATTTGTAGCTTTTATCATTTTTGGTCCAACTTGGAAAACTGAAACGGTTTGAAGTGCCTCAAAAATAGAAAAATAAGGAGCTCTAATACTATTTTAATTAAAAAGCCGACCCAGGGTGGTGGATCGGCTTCTTTTTCAGGACCTGACTGGCTTACCAGAAATAACCTACCAGCAGCGCGGTGAGGATCAATAAACCAATTGAGAGGTAGCGATAATTTTTGTACCAGGGAAGCGCTTTTAGCTCTTCTGTTTCTTCTATAAACATTTGCTTCTTCCAGGTGTATTGTTCAATTTGATCGGCACTTGCAACTTTTGTACCCAAACTAACCAAAAAGTTTACCAGGATGGATGCCATAAACAGGAAGAAGGTACGGTGCAGAAAGTGCATGTTATTTAAGGGTTCTACCCAGTCAAACGTTTTTGACAACACAGCAAAAATAGAGAAAACAAAACCAAATAACAGGCAGGCAATAGAGCCTGTACCTGTGGCCCGTTTCCAGAAAAGTCCCAATATAAATGTGGCTGCAACCGGAGGTGCAATATAACTCAGGATATCTTGCAGGTACTCCCACAAGGAACCAAATTTTTCGATTTGTGGTGCCCATGCAGAAGCGAGTACCACCAAAACAAGTGTCGTAATCTGCCCCGCCCGTACCAATTGCTGACTGGTCATTTCCGGCCGTAACTTCCGAACAAAATCCATCGTTACCAGGGTAGAAGCAGAGTTGAAGGTGGCAGAAACGCTAGACATCATGGCCGCAAGTAATCCGGCTAATACCAAACCTAATGCCCCCGTAGGCAAGAGGTTAAAGAGAAGTAACGGATAGGTTGCATTCGGACAATCAGCCAGATCCTGACAGATCGATCCGTCGGGCAAGGCATAATTCATGCTGCTTAGATCCAGGTCTGCAAACATCAGAATGGCACAGGTGCCCGGCAAGACCATAATAAATAAAACAGGTAATTTTAGCAGACCGGCAAAAAGCGCACCCCAACGACCATGGTTCAGGTCCTTAGCACCTAATACCCGCTGTACCATAAACTGGTTATTTGCCCAAAAGTAAAAGCCCAGGATTGGAGCGCCAAAAAGTAGTCCGGTCCAGGGCATAAAGTCGTCGTTGGCGGGCCTGACCAGACTAAGCACTTCCTCGGCTGATTTAAGCATGATCCCGCTTTTCTCCTGCACAAATTCTCCGGCAGCAGCTTTGGCATCCAAACCGGCAATCAAGCCACTCCATCCGCCTACTTCAGCAAAAGCATAGTAAGTGATCAGACAGGACCCCAGAATCAACAGAATGGCCTGTACCACCTCTGTTTGAATAACGGAATTCAAACCACCCGGAATGGTGTATGCCGCTGCAGCAAAAGCCAAAACGATAATGATCACGGCTCCCGGGATTTCCGGGAACATCAGTTTTAAAACGATATTTCCAACATATAAACCCGCGGCAGTGTCGATCAAAACATTCCCCACAATAGTGATAAAGGAAAAGTAATACCGGGATCGTTGATCATATCTGCGTTCCAGAAATTCCGGCATCGTATAAACCTTCGATTTGAGGTAAAAAGGCAGGAAGAAAATGGCAAAAAAGATCAATACGACAGCCGCCAACCACTCATAATTGAAGACATGGGTATCGGTTTCATAAGCGCTACTTGCAAGACCTACCAGGGTTGAACTGGATATATTAGCCGCAAATAAGGAGATACCTACAATTGGCCAGACCATATTACGTCCTGCCAGGAAGTATTCCTCCGAATTCTTCCGCTTACCATGGTACAGACCATAGGCAATGATCAGGATGGCATAACCCACCATGATTCCAATGTCTAAGTAGCTTAAGGAAAAATTGGTCATATTGAAAATACTTGTTTGATAAAAGTGTGTGTTTAAATCAATTCGATGGAGTTCAGGCAAAAACAAGAATAATCTCGAAATAAAAAAGAGCGAAGGTTTTTTAATTGACTTCGCTCTTGTAAGAAATCACCCGACTGTTAATTCTTTGTTTTTTATAAAACATTTGGCTAAAAGCCAGTAGAATATTTTTAATTGGCGCCAGCTTTAAGAACAAAGAATTGAATATTGCTTGTTCTTAAAGCGAATGTTCGGAGCTAAGATAATGTAATCACGACAATAAGCAAATACTTTGTTAAGAAAATTTTAAGACTTTCGATCCGGTATTGTTTTTTGCCTGATCTCCAGGTTCAGGCAGCTTTGAAAGGCCCGCTCCAAATCTGCTATCAGCCAATCAGGATCCTCCAAACCAATGTACAGTCTAAAGAGATTCCAGGGCAACGGGGAATCTGCCTGGCCCGGAATGCGGTGGAACGCTGCCGTGGGCAGAACTAATGATTCATGTCCACCCCAGGAAACAGCTAATAAGAAGCGCTCCAGTTGATGAAAGAAGTGTTCAGAGACTTCTATCGTATCTGCGCGGAGGTAAAAACTTAGTAATCCGCCTGAGCGGGCCATTTGTTTTTGTGCCAGTTCATACTGCGGGAAACTCGGGTGGCCAGGATAAACAATAGACTCTACTTGCGGATGGGTGCTCAAAAAAGTGGCGATTTTCTCGGCCGAGCTACTGGATCGCTCCAGTCGGAGGGGGAGTGTGCGCAAGCCGCGCAAGACCAGCCCTGCATCATGGGGCGACATAATCCCCCCAAGTGTCATGTATTCTCCGTGGAAGATTTTCTCAATAATCGCATTACTCGAGCAAATAACACCAAAGACGACGTCCGAATGTCCATTCAAATATTTGGTACCTGAATGAATGACAATATCTACGCCGTACTCGATCGGTTTTTGATACAAAGGCGAGGCATAGCTATTGTCAATGCAGGTTAGCAGCTGGTGCTTTTTTGCCAGGCTGACACAGGCTTCCAGGTCCTGTAGTTCAAAGGTCAAAGAATTGGGACTTTCCAGGTATAACAACCGGGTATTGGGTTGAATAGCGGCTTCAATTTCGGCCAGATTACGGCCGTCCACAAAGGTGTGGCTTACGCCGAATCGTGCAAGGAAATTCTGCAGCAATTTGGTGGTCCAGGAATAGGGTTTCTGTACACAGACAATGTGATCGCCCGACTGCACCTGACTGATAACAGCCATTCCGATGGCTGCACTGCCGCTGGCAAATACCAAGGCGTTCTCAGCGCTTTCCAAAGCCGCCAGTTTCCGGCATAAAATACGTACGGTCGGATTATTACCGCGGGTATAAATTGTTGCCTTTGATTCGTTGGCAATGGCTTCCCTGAAATCGTTTAGGGTTTCAAAAGCAAAATTACTGCTTTGAATGATGGGCGGAGAAACGGCATTAAAATAATCGGAACGCGTTTCCCCGAGGTGGTTGATGATATAGTCAAGATCCATAAATGGTTTTTAATTGAAACCAATAATACGGATTCAATGGATAAAGTAGATTGAATTTTTAAGAAACCTGCCTTTCGGCGAATGAGGTGCTTGTTTAGGCACTATTTTTGGTACACCAGAAACTCAAAACGGCCGTCCGAAAAATTTCCAATTTGGATAAATCCCAGGCTTTCCAGGTCAGCTGCCTCGGTTTGATTTTCTGTGACAGAATACCAATTGTCCCAAATTATCAGACTGCCATCTGGTAAGGCAGTAAGCGCTGAAGGATGTACCGTCCTGGAAATTTCCGGCAAAAATGGATCAAATTGAAAGAGGAAGGGAATAGAAGGGTGTGAATAAGCCCGAATGTGCTGCCTATACTCCGGATCAATGGAATGTAATGTATCACCCAGATCCAGAATCAATTGTTGGTCAGCGCTATACCTGAAATCATCAAACCAATTGATGGATGCCTTGTTGCCGCTAAAAGGAAAGACGAGGGCTAACAAGAGCACCAGACTAGTCAGAAGCACCCGTATCCTGGGATGAGCGTTGGCCAACTGAAGCAGTGTCTGAAAGCCCTGAGCTGCTAAAAGGCAGATCAGCGGAATGATGCAAATCAGTACCCGCACCAGTCCCATCGATTTAAATATTCCGAAGTACCAAAAAATGCTGTGCGCAATAATGAATATCAAAATGCTCCCTGCCAGGATGCTTAGTTGGAACGTAAATGGCCGGGGCCATTTTTTCCAGGCCTGTTTAAATACCCCCGCCAGCCCGATTATAAAAAGCCCGTACACGATAGGTCCCAACATATAAAATAACTGCCGTATAAAATGCCAGGGATCACCGCCGGGGTGATAATAAACACCCGAAACGGCATTGGTCATTCGGTTGAAAACCCAAAACGGATCCTTGAAATAAGGCCATCCAATCAGCATAAGCGCCAGGTGGCCAAACAGAAACCAGGGCAAAAAACGGAATTTTCGGTGGAGCAGGAAGTAAAAGCTAAAAAGGCCAATAAAGAATAATCCTTCCGGACGTACAAATGGCAGCAGTGAAATGACTAATGCTGATAATTGCCATTTATCAAGCAGGAGCAGCCAGGCTGCCAGGCATAGCAAAAAGCCAAAAAAAGGTTCTGTGAGACCAGAAAAAATAAGGAGAAAATAACCGGGCGATAAAATAAGAAAACCGGCGGCTGACCAAGGTTTCGCTATAGCCAGCCGCCCGCCCATGTTGGTCAGCAAAAGCATGGTGCCCATTGCTGCCAGTACATTAAATATTTTCATCCCGACAAAGCCAAAATAGGCAAAGGGTGCACTAAAGAGCGTAAACACGGGTTTTCCCCAATGATCCAGAAAAAGTTCGGGATGTAAAAAGGCATAGTGCGCTACCAGGAAGTGCATGACACTATCGCCAGAATCGCCCGTACCCGGAAAGGAGAAGGCAATCACTAAGAAAAGTGCCAAACCCAAACCCAAACTCAAACTCAAACTACCTCCTATCTATTCCCCTTCTGGTAATCGGCCAGAAATTGTGCCAGTCCGATATCCGTAAGTGGGTGATTTAGAAGTCCGAGGATAGAGCTAAGCGGACAAGTGACAATGTCTGCACCTGCTTTAGCTGCTTCTACTATATGTTTAGCAGAACGGATGGAGGCTGCCAGAATTTCCGTATCAAAACCCTGGATAGCAAAGATTTCGCTTATTTCCTCGATCAGCTGAATGCCATTCCAGGTTGTGTCGTCAATCCGCCCCAGAAAAGGGGAGAGGTATGTGGCGCCGGCTTTCGCAGCCAAAATGGCCTGACCAGGAGAAAATACAAGGGTACAATTAGTACGGATTCCGTTTTCGGTAAACCAGCAAATGGCCTTGACGCCATCTTTTGTCATCGGTACTTTAACAACAATATTTGGAGCGATCTCTACTAGTTTACGACCCTCTGCAATCATTCCCGCAAAGTCAGTACTGATCACTTCTGCACTGACATCTCCTTCTACCAGATCACAGATCTTTTTGTAGTGTGCCAATATATTTGCTTCTCCGGTAATACCTTCTTTAGCCATTAGAGAAGGGTTGGTTGTTACGCCATCAAGGATACCAAGATCACGTGCTTCTGCAATTTGATCCAGGCTGGCTGTATCGATGAAAAACTTCATATAGAGTTGTGTTAATTAATTTGCAGCAAAGGTACAAAGCGGGAAGAAGAAGGGAAGGGCTAAAAAAAAATTGGTGAGAAATCACACCGCACCGCTACGACCACCTACCCTTGCTCCGTTTCCGGCCTGGGGGAATTCAGCAGGAGCTGGTCGTATGACCCTCACCAGCGGCAAAGGTATAATATTCTTCAGTAATGACCAACAAATAGAATTTTGAATGTTGAATTTTTAATTCCTTATGCTCCAACACTCGAATTTACCGCATTAAATGCGTAAAACCTTCGCGAAGCGAATAATAATCAACCAAAAGGAACTTTCCAATGTTAATTTAGTGTTAACTTTGTGTAAAATCCAGGTAAGGATTTTTGTTTGGAATTATTGGTTAAAAGAGAGGGGCATGAAAAAGCTGAAATCCATATTCATTTTTTTATTTCTTTCCGGGGTACTATTCGCCCAGCGGGAAGTCGCTCTTTTGGAGACCAGCATCCCGGCCAACCTCTACGTTTATTCAGCTACTACTCCCATGGAGGTTGATTTTGAGATCATCAATGGCCTCATTGTAATTGCTGGTGCCATGGAAGGAGAAGTTGGTTCTTTTATTCTGGACACCGGTGCTCCCGGTTTAATAGTAAATGAAAAAACGGAAGCAGATCCATCATTAGAGGCCAACGGCATCGGAGGCGATGTAGCTGTTGGTCAGCGCTTTGTAGAAAGCCTCCAATGGGCCGGACTCGAATTGGAGCATATTCACGGCTATGCTATTGATATGAGCCACCTGGCTAGCTCAATTGACCGCAATTTGTTAGGACTCGTTGGCTTTGAATTATTGGATGGCTATGAGATATTACTCGATTATTCCAACAGAAAGTTGTTATTTTTTCCCTTGGGAAGTGGTCCGGATAAATTTCACACCCCAAAAGCAGTGATTCCCTTTCAAATGCAGCAGCACCTGCCTGTTGTAAAAGTTAAAATAGGCAACAAGAAATACCGGTTTGGTATTGATTGTGGGGCATCCGTAAATCTAATTCATGACCGATATCAGGAAAAACTTGCGCCCTTGGTTGAAAATGCCTGTTGCACGGGTTTCCTGCGGGGCCTGGATGGTACCGGCGAAATGACTTCTATCGTAACGTTCAAAGATGTCAGTATTGGTGGGGAAGCCTATAATCAGGGGGAGTTTCAATGGACTTCCTTCCGGGGAATTTCCGGTCAGGATCTTCAAATTGACGGACTACTTGGAGCCGGTTTTTTTGTGGCAAACAAAGTTTCCATCAATTATAAGGATCAAAAAATTTACCTGTGGTAGCCTAAGTTGCAATCAACTTGATCAGGAATACAAGGATAATACTGACCAGTAATCCGAAGAAAATTTTCCCCAAATCCCGCACAACCATTTTCCCAACCTTGTTTGTAATTCTTTTTTCCAAAGACAGGCGAATACCCAGTTCCCGGCCTGCGAGCAACCCGATAAATACCCAGGTCGTACTCATTGGTAGTTTGCCACCCCATAAGCCGAAATAGTCGTCCTTAAAGATGTAAAGGATGATTCCGTAAATCAAATCCACAAAGGTAGCAGACCGGATATCTGCCGTATTTGTTTTCTCCCGCACTACCTGTTGAACAGATCCACCACGGGAATAAAATATATATCCAAGCAGTCCGAGCAGAATGACCAGCGAAATAGAAAACTGGACAACAGTTAATTCCATTCCACCCTTTAGATAGATATATATGTTTGCCAAATCCTGTGTTAACCACTGAAACCATAAAAATCCCGTGGTAAACCATTGCCCGATCGTCCAGAGAATACTCCCGTTTTTGGTGATAGGATGTTCAATGAAATACTTTTCCGTCAGCCTGGAAATAGAGAGGTATATGACTATGGCAGCACTAAAGGCAATCAGGTAGCCCATCATGGACTTCTGGATCATGCCACCTAATTTTGTTCCGGTATCAAATACACTTCCGGCCATGGCCCCCAAATCATTCGGAATGTCTGATAAGGAAAACAGGGTCAGGATCATAAAGGTCGTACTCACCGGAATTCCCCAACGGGTTATGACCAGCAGCACCAAGGGGGGTAAAAGATAATACCAGTTATAGATTTCCGGAAAGGTAAACTTATCAAGCCTTCCGTAATCAATATCCGATAGCATATACCCGTTAATCAATACATACGAAAGTATCAATCCGGCGTAAAGCCATAAAACCCACCATTGCACCCGTTTTTCATTGGAGGTTAGGAAGGTGCCAAGTGTCTGGATTACATCGTTGCCAACAACAGAATAGGAAGCCAAAGCAAACCCCAACCACATGATAATAGGTGTTATTTCCATTCACTTTTTTTGAAATGATCGGTGAAACACGGCAAATTATCTTTTTATACCTAAAGTTGAATATTAATTCTGTGTTAATTGTGTCCGTTTCCTCAATTATGACCGTATATCATACCAGAGCTTTTCTCCAATAATGGAAAAAAATGCATCTTGCCGGCAATTTAACTTGTAATGGATATTCAACTTTGGCAATGGATTATTCTTTTGGGAAGCAGCCTGCTACTGTTTCTGCTTTCGCCCTGGTCAAAAAATGAAGCCTCGTTTTTTCGGGCTTCTTCTACCAAGGGTGAACCAGGCTTTTGGTTGCTTACGAGTAGCCTTGTTATCTCCTGGATATTTGCCAAATCTATCACAAATGCCGCAAATCTGGGACTGGCTTTCGGTTTTGTAGGCGGTGTAGCTTATGCGGCCTATTATCTGTCTTTCCTGGTGGCGGGCCAACTCATTTACCGAATGCGCCTGGATGGCGGGTTTACCAGCATCCATAACTTTTTATCGTCTCGCTTTGGAAAACGGGCAATGTGGTTATTTTCCCTCCTGATTTCATTTAGGCTTTTTAATGAAGTTTGGTCTAATACCATGGTAATTGGCAGTTATTTCGGAGAGCAGGGTAGTAGCCCCTACTTTTGGGCGGTGGGCATTTTTACCGCGCTCACCCTGGCTTATTCCTTAAAAGGCGGACTGCAGTCTTCCCTGCTCACTGATGCTATTCAAATGGGCCTGTTTGGAGTATTGTTGTTTGTCATCCTCGGGATTCTTTTGCCAAAAACGGAGCATACCGTCCTGGAATTTGTGCAAAGCGGAGAATGGTCGCTTTCTACCGGTGTAAATCTGTTGCTGGTAGCTCTTTTACAGGTTTTTAGTTATCCATTCCATGATCCGGTGCTCACCGATCGAGCTTTTATCAGCAGTCCGCAACTGACTCGCAAAAGCTTTTTCTGGGCCACCTGGATCGGCATAGCTTGTATCTTGTTGTTTTCCTGGGTGGGGGTGTATGCCCGGTTTGAGGGACTCGAGGGCCAGGCCCCGGTTGAAGTAGCCCAATCGCTGGGTGTCGGCATGATGTTGCTGATGAATGTTATTATGGTCACATCCGCGGCATCCACGCTGGATAGCACTTTTTCTTCTTTTTCAAAATTGGCCGTAGTGGATCTGGCAGGTGGACGAATGATTAGTCTGAAACGCGGCCGAATTTTTATGGCTGGCTTAACTGTTCTGGGTACCATTCCCATCTTGTTTAGTCCTGAAATTCTTTCAGCTACCACAGTTAGTGGCACGATGGTTATTGGCTTGGCGCCTGTTTTTATTCATTGGAAAAAACCAGCTCCCGTTTTATCGTATTACCTGTCTATCCTCATCGGAGTCTCGTTTGGAATCCTGTTGGCATTAGGCTTGTATCCGGATGCCTGGGTTATATTTCCGGGGAAATACGGTGATTTGTTAAGTGTAAATCTATTTGGCACCCTTTGTTGTTTTCTGGGGTATTGGACACCCTTTTTACTTAAAAGAGTATGAATTTTACGACAAAAGATATTGGCCTGATCGATCCGGGATCGCTTTTAGTATTTGGCGGTGTTTACAGTAATCTGGAAGCACTGCTTGCCCTTAAAGCAAAGGCGGATAACCTTCAAATTCCGCCAGATCGAATTATTTGTACCGGAGACATCGTAGCCTATTGTGCCGACCCGGAAGCCTGTGTGCAGCTGATTCGTGATTGGGGCATCCATTGTATTGCCGGCAATGTAGAAATTCAGCTACGAGAGCGGCAGGATGACTGTGGGTGCAATTTTGAGGAAGAAACCCGTTGCGATATTTTCTCCCGGCATTGGTATCCTTACGCGCGTCGCATGGTCAGTGAAGAGGCTCTCGAATGGATGGAAACCCTGCCGCATCACCTGACTTTTCAATTTGGAAACAAAAAATTCCGGGTTGTACACGGCTCTTACTTCGGTGTTTCGGAATACGTTTTTGCCTCTACCTCAACCGACCATAAAACGCGCAATTTTGAGGCTTCTAAATCCGATGTGATCCTGGCAGGTCACTGCGGTTTGCCTTTCGGCGAAAAAATAGGAAATTATATATGGTGGAATGCCGGTGTTATTGGTATGCCGGCCAATGATGGTACCACCCGAATCTGGTTTAGCACCATTTACTGGGCTGGAGAAAATTCACCAATGGAATTTCGGCACCATCCCCTCCATTTCGACGAAAGTCGGACCCACCAAAAAATGATTGCAAATGAGCTGCCAACAGAATATGCAGAGACTTTGATGACCGGCCTGTGGGATAACTGTGAAATTTTACCCGATGCGGAAACCAAGATCCAGGGGATTCCCCTGGTGCTGGATGATAAATTGATCTGCTAAACAGGGTTCGCAACCAGGCAAAAAAATACAGGCCATTCTTGTAAGAACGACCTGTATTGAATTATAGACAGCAAAAACTCTAAAATTATTTTGCCAGCTTA
Organism: Saprospiraceae bacterium; assembly: GCA_020437105.1. Taxonomy (GTDB): domain Bacteria; phylum Bacteroidota; class Bacteroidia; order Chitinophagales; family Saprospiraceae; genus JAAEZH01. The sequence goes on along the minus strand of JAGQWR010000071.1, from coordinate 28,402 downwards.
TAGCTAAAGCCCAGCGAGAAAGTACGTCCGCGTTGGAAAACGAGGATCGGATATTCTACCCCGTTGTATTCAGCAACTTCCCGGTAATCAGAGTTCAAAAGATTATTGGCACTCAGACGTACAGTCATCGGACCAAATTTTTGAGAAACGTTGAAGCTCAGATCAGGTGCCGGCATTTGGTAATAGTCTGGTGTTGCACCACGTGTTACCACAGAGATGCGTGGACCAACTATATTATAACTCAGGTTGACCTGGGTTCCTTTCTTATTTTGATAAGACAATAAGCCATTACCGATATACGGCGCCTGGCCAAACATCTCACGAGTATCTTTCGCCTCCGGATCCAATGCACGAATCAGGGCAAGTTCTTCCGGGTCAATAGTAGTTTGTGAATAGATATAAGCACAGTTTAAACCGAGGCTGATATCACTCAGGAAAGGAGTAATGAAACCCAGGTTTTTGCGGATTTCCAATTCAGCACCATAGATGCTTGCTTCATCTACATTCCGGAAAGTCAACTCTGTGTTTGGAGCCTGTGTGTTAAAGGTTCGCTCAATCGGATTGGTAAATGCTTTATAGAAACCACTTACAGAGATCATTTCACCACCGTTTGCAATAATTTCCCAGCGAAGATCCAGATTGTCAATCAGGGTGCGTTCCAATTCCGGATTACCTACGATCAGGAAACCACCGTCAACAGCAAAAGTAGTCAGTGGCGCTAATTCCCGGAATGTTGGACGAGCCAGTGTGCGGGAATAAGCCAAACGGATTTTCATGTCTTTTGTAAGCTCATAATTGAGGTTTACAGCAGGCAGGATGTCCACATTGTCCAGGATGTTTGTTTCGCCATCCAATTGTGGGTATTTAGCAAGTGTCGGACCCTCATCAAATGTTTTGAACTGAAGGGTCGTCGTTTCCATACGAGCACCGGTTACAATGCGCAGACGCTCAAAGATTGGAAAATCAACCATGGCATACGCTGCAGCACTTTGTTGGCTGGCGTCGTAGTTGTTACGCGGGTCGTAATTGTCGGTGATATAAACACCCGTAATCCCGTCGAAACCATTTTCACCAACCTGAATGAGGTTGTCTTCCTGAAAATAAGCCAATGGATCCGGATTACCGAGCGCAAAAGACTGGTTGTTGAAGTTATAACGATCTTCCCGGAACTCCCGGTTGCGGGTCACATAAGCACCACCAACTTTAGCTTCCGCTTTCAAGCCACTCCACTGAGTGAAGGGGAGGGTGAAGTCCAGGCGGTTGTGCCAGTTTGACTGGTTCATGTTCCGGAAAAAACGAGTGGGCACATTGTCTGAAGAAGGTTTGATCCGGTATTTATCATCTTCCTCATCGTAGCGGTTGGTAAAGTAGCGCAGATCCGGCTCATCCTGTGTGGACAAGCTGAGTGAGCTTTGCCAATCAATGGTAAAATTGTTAGCAGCCGGGATTACGTGTTTTCCACTGAGTTGGAAGGTTGACAATCCACGCTCCAGGTATTGCCAGGTACGCGTTTGGAAAATATCATTTGGGTCATCCCTAAACTTACGTCCTTCCAGACTACGGGCGATAGAGCTTCCAGATTGGTTGTGCATAATATTCAACCCAATCTTATGGTTGTTTGATGGCTTATAAGAACTGGCAAACAGGGCACCCCAAAGTACATCATCAGATGCTTTATTTTCAGACAGCATCAACTGAGTTGTTAAATCAGATGTAGTACTTACATCACCGGTCAACTCATGAATACCGTATTCACCATTCGAATATGCCGAATAAGAATGATTATAAGTAAGTGCGACAATCATTCCAAGAGGTTTGCCCAGGAATGTTTTTTGATTGCCTATAGAAAGAGAAGCACTGTGATTTAGGAAAGGAGAAGCATGCGTTTGTTCCCAGGTATTTGAAAATGCGCGGGTCAGATCTGCAATTTTTTGAGCGTTGCCAAGGTCATTCAAACCTGTCGCAAATTCAGGAATTACCTCGGTATTGGCAACCAGTTCCGGAACGGCGCGTGTACCATCATCCATACCAAGCCAATCCGTTTTACCAGTGGGGTAGGTCAGGAAGTTATCACTATTGAAAGTCGATAAAGTATTGTATCCAAATGAAGCAGAAGCATTAAAAGTAAATTGCTCCGGAAAGTCTCTGGTGGTAATATCCACATATCCACCGGAAAAATCCGCCGGAAGGTTTGGTGCAAATGATTTATAAACCAGGATATTATCAATCAAACTGGTTGGGAAAAGGTCCATTTGAACAGTATTCCGGTTTGGATCCAAACCAGGAACTTCGGCGCCGTTCATGGTGATCTTGGTATAACGGTCACCTAAGCCACGGATATACACATATTTGCTGTCTTCGATAGTTACACCTGTTACCCGGCGAACAGCAGAAGCCACATCATTATCCCCACTTTTTTGGAATTGTGCTGCAGAAATTCCGTCTAAAACAACAGGGGATTTTTTCTGGATAGTTACCAGTGCAGCCTCCGTATTGCGATAGGCTTTTGCAGTTACGGTAATATCCAGATCCAGGTCAAGTGCCTGTTCGCCAAGCTGCACATCCAGGTTTGTAACGCCGCCGCTATTGACGGTAACTTCTGTGATTTGTAATTTTTCAAAACCGATGTAGGAGAACTCAATAACGTAAGTTCCAGGTTCAGCATTCAGCTTGAACGTACCATCCAAATCGGTCGTTGTTCCGATCGTAGTGCCACTAATGTAAACGGCACAACCGATTACCTCAAAGCCGGATTCAGCTTCCACTACCTTACCGGCAATGGTGCCTTTTTGAGCAAATGAAGAAACGGAAAAGGATAGAAATAAAACTGCCAGAATAAGCAATCTTTTCATGGAGATTTTTTTTGAGTTTACTGTCTTTAATAATTCTTTCGCAAAAGTCCTCTTTGCTTATTACTGGATGGTTAAAGCATTGTTAAGCCAATATTAATTCTTAGGGTCTTATGTAAACTAACATGAGTCATCCCGAATTTTCAGAATGACTCATGTTATTACAATTTGTCAGTGGCTGGTGGAAAGGTGCCGCTCCTAGGGAGCTTTAGAAAAGCTGTCAATTTGAAATGCTACAAAGAGATTGCTCCGCTGGAGCAAAAAGTTGATTCCTATACCCGAAACTCATCTCCGTAGGAGATAAATCTTTGTAGGTAATATTCCAAACCAAAATCTAAACCCCGTCGGGGTGACACCTGGAATTATTGGATGCACATGGCTACCTTCTAAAACGAAACATCCCGAATTTCAGATCGCTCTAAAATTCGGGATGACTCACCGTATTGTTTAGCAGATTCTGTTTATTCTACAGAACTTACTTTGAAAATATCTTCGTCGCGGTTGCCTGCGCCGATATTGAAGAAAACACAGTTTTCAATTTTCAGAATACCGTCTTCCCACTGTTTGTAGGAATCCTGATCCTGACCTACCAGATCCTCAATGTCAATACCACGTTTGTAGTTTACAAAGATAGAGTTGTGGTATTCACCACCTGCATTATCCCGGAAAGTGATGGTTCGGCTATCCGGATTTCCAATAGAAGTAACATTGTAAAACAACGGCGTTGCATATGGGGTACCAGTTTCCGGATCAGTACCACCATCATGCTCGCCACCGCGGTCAGCTGCATCTGCAGATGGATCCTGATGTACAATTACAAATTGGTTTTCACCACGGAAACCTTCGTCATAATCCAATCCATCATCCGCACAGAAAGCAGAGATCAGGTACCGGGCAGTAACTGTACCACCAAACCATTCGATTCCGTCGTCTTTGTTGCCAATGATTTCTACATACTCGATAGTCGTACCACGACCAACACCACCCAGTGTCATACCATTGATTTCATTATCTGCACCAATGTTTGTACCACCGTGGCGGATAGAAACGTAGCGAAGTACGCCAGAGTTATCGTCATCATCGTTGCCACCGTAAAGTCCGCGAGGCTCACTTGTAGGAAGACCTTCAACTGCTGTTTCACCCGGAGTAGAGTTCAATCCTGCTTTGCCAAGGATAATTAAACCACCCCATTGGCCACGTAGCTCGGCACTGCTATTTCCGTTGTCACCTTCATAAGTGAAGATGATCGGAAATTCTTTAGTACCATTTGCCATGATTTTGCCACCACGTGAAATGATCAACGCAGATGCATTGTCCCCTTCACCTGATTTACCCTGAACGACTGTACCTTCCTGAATAGTCAATGTTTGTCCGTCACTGACAAATACAAAACCATCTAATACGTATGTTTTGTCATTAGTCCATTGTACATCGTTACCAGCCGCAATCATGTCAGCATCCGTCCAAACTTCTACTGTACCAGTCGTGATTGCATCAGATGTAGTTGTACCGTGGATCAGGTTGTCATAGAATGACCACTCGGCATACCAGGGAGTGCTGGCAGGATCAACAGCACCTTTAAAGTTTACGTTTACCATGGTAGAAGGCTCTGCAGAACCTGTACCTAAATCGTTTGAAGGAATAATGTCTGTTGCGCCAAAACCCGGATCAGTTACCTGATTGCCAGCCTCTTCGAACGTTGCTGCAAAGAAAGCACCTGGTCCTCGTGCCAGTTCAGCATTTACGGTTTCGGTTGCTTCTGTACCTGAAACAGGCTCCTCTGTAGAGACATAACCATCTTTGGAGAAGATTAGGTCTGAGTCTTTAGAAATGCTAATTGTATAAAGACCATTAGCGTCTGTGCTAGCCGTAACCGTTTCTTCCGTTGAAGAAGTTATGGTGGCACCTTCCAAGGCTTTGCCGGTATCATCTGTTACAGTTCCACTTACTGCAACTACTTCGAGCGTTGGAGTTTCATCTTCTTTACAACCTGTAGATAAAAATGCTACAAGAGCTAGAATCGGGAATAATTTTACGATAAATTTCATGTTCTAATTTTTTCGGGAAGTTGTTTTTAAATTCCACCGCAAAGCAACCCATTTGAAATAAACCCAGTGTTAGGTCTAAATTAAATTTGTGTAAATAGGCGGCCGACAGGCTCCGCGAAAGAATTAAAAATTAAAACCCAGAATTAAGATTTAAGGATTAATCCTCCTACCTTTGTATCCCGTAACAGAATCATCCTAAAAGCCGAAAGGCTCAGCATTTACTATGACGAAATACATCTTTGTTACGGGGGGCGTTACTTCTTCTCTCGGGAAAGGCATTATAGCTGCCTCCCTGGCCAAGCTTCTTCAGGCTCGCGGATTTACAGCTACCATTCAAAAATTTGATCCATATATTAATATTGATCCGGGTACGCTCAACCCTTATGAGCACGGAGAATGTTATGTCACCGACGATGGTGCCGAAACAGATCTTGATCTGGGCCACTACGAACGATTCCTTAACAGTCCGACTTCTCAAGCTAATAACGTAACCACCGGACGTATATACCAGACTGTTATTAATAAGGAACGTGCTGGTGATTATCTGGGCAAAACGGTACAAGTCATACCACATATCACAGACGAAATCAAACGACGGGTTCAGTTATTAGGCGAAAACGGAAACTTTGATTTTGTCATTACAGAACTGGGTGGCACAGTAGGGGATATCGAATCCCTGCCTTATCTGGAGGCCTTACGGCAAATGCGCTGGGAATTGGGTGCAGATAACTGCCTGGTGGTACATCTAACCTTGATTCCATATTTAAGAGCAGCTAAAGAGCTGAAAACCAAGCCTACACAGCATTCGGTTAAAGAATTACTTAATACAGGTATTCAGCCGGATATCCTCGTTTGCCGCACCGAACATCCCATAACCATGGATATTCGCCGGAAATTAGCCCTCTTCTGTAATGTCGATGTCGGTTCTGTAATTGAAGCTATTGACGCGGAAACCATCTATGATGTCCCGCTACTCATGCTGAAAGAAAACCTGGATACTACCGTGCTGTCAAAACTACGCATGCCAGATCGCAGAGAACCGGATCTAAAGAAATGGAAAACCTTCCTGGGCAAACTGAAAAATCCGATGAAACATGTACAGATCGGATTAGTTGGAAAATATAACGAACTGCAAGACGCCTATAAGTCCATCCATGAATCCTTTGTGCATGCCGGTGCTGTAAATGAGTGTAAGGTGGAAGTTATCCCAATTCATTCAGAAGCATTGGAAGGTACCTATGAGGAAGTTGGCCGTCGATTGTCTGACCTGGATGGTGTTTTAGTCGCACCGGGATTTGGAGAAAGAGGCATCGAAGGAAAGCTGCGAGCTATCCGCTTCGTTCGGGAAAACAAGATCCCATTCTTTGGCATCTGTCTCGGCATGCAATGTGCAGTGGTAGAGTATGCCCGCAATGTGCTCGAATTGGAAGGCGCAGCCTCCGCAGAGGTAAATCCTAAAAGTCCGAATCTGGTTATTGATCTCATGCCCGACCAGAAAAAAATTACCAAAAAAGGTGGGACCATGCGCCTTGGAGCCTATGATTGCCTGCTTCAAAAAGGCAGCCTTTCGGCGAAAGCCTATAAAAAACTGGAGATCAGCGAACGGCATCGCCACCGCTATGAATTTAACAACGACTACAAAACGGCCTTCGAGCAGTCTGATCTCATTCCAACCGGTATAAATCCCGAATCCGGACTGGTCGAAATTGTAGAGCTCAATAATCACCCCTGGTTTGTTGGTGTTCAGTTTCATCCGGAGCTAAAAAGCACTGTGGAGGACCCACATCCACTTTTTGTCGCTTTTGTAAAGGCCTGCATGAAGGGAAATTAATATTTTAGGGAGACAACGAAGTTCAGGTGATTGCCGTTATTAAGCAGAATATGGAAAGATTTACGCTATACTTCTTTGTCGGATTTATGCTCCTTTTTGGGGGGTGTTACAGTTTTCGGGGTATTGCCATCGAAACAGATGTAAAAACCTATTATGTCAATCCATTTTTGGACCAAACAATTGGTCAGGTACCTAGTCTCGCTGCAGATTTCACAGAAAAACTGAATGTGAAGATCCGGAATGAATCACCGCTGGTACAGACAAACACAGACCCTCATGTTGAGTTTTCGGGATCCATTACACGCTACGAAGTAACCGCGGAGGCTCCTAAGCCGGGCGAAGACGTTGCTTTTAATCGATTGACCATTTCTGTTCGGGTAGAATATACCAACAACCTCCACGAAGAATCAAATAAATCCTTTACAGAAACCTGGTTCTCTGAGTTCCCAAGCGACCAGAACCTGCTGGATGTGCAGGATGAGAAAATTGAAGAAATTACGGATCAGTTGGTAGAGAATATCTTTACCAAAGCTTTTACCAATTGGTAGTTTGGCTGTTTAATTAAGTTTCTTCTGATTGGCAAAATCAATGAAAAATGCCAAAGACTCCGGGTTTTTCATGCTATCGGGATTTGCAGCCTTACCAATATCCATACCCAACAAAATCTTTTTAATCGGTGCTTCCAGCTTCTTTCCACTTATGGTATAGGGAATATCGGGTGCCTGAATAACCTCATCAGGTACGTGGCGAGGGGAATATTCTGATTTGAGGGTGGTACGGATTTGGTCGATTACCTCCTGGCTGAACGAAACACCCTCCTGCATGACTACAAACAGGGGCATATAATGTTGCCCGCCCGAAAGTTCCAGATTGACTATTAAGCTGTCTTTTATTGATTTTATTTTATCCACCCCCCGATAGATTTCGGCAGTACCTATCCGCACCCCATGGCGGTTCAGCGTCGCGTCTGACCGGCCAAAGATGATCAGGCTGCCTCGATCCGTCAGGCGAATCCAGTCCCCATGGCGCCAGATACCCGGATACATTTCAAAATAGCTGCTTTGATACCGTTTATTATCCGGATCATTCCAAAAATAGATTGGCATGGAAGGCATCACCTGGGTAATGACCATTTCCCCCAATTCATTTACAACCGATTTGCCGGATTCATCCCAGGAATCAAGCGCACATCCCAGCGCCCGGCACTGGATTTCACCCTCATAAACCGGAGAAATCGGATTACTGCCTACAAAAGCCGTACAAACATCCGTTCCACCAGCCATTGAGCAAAGCCACAGATCTTTTTTAACGTTCTTATACACCCAGTCAAACGCTTCCGGTGGCAGTGGCGCCCCGGTGGATCCAATCGAGCGAAGATTTTTTAATTTGAAGGAGTCTTTAGGTGCCAACTCTGCCTTCATGCAGGCCACCAAATAGGGCGCACTCGTTCCAAAATGATGTATGCCGGTATCCTCTGCAAATTTCCATAAGGTATTCAGATCCGGATAACCCGGACTGCCATCATATAGCACAGCAGTTGCGCCAACCAGCATAGAAGCATGGAGGAAATTCCACATCATCCACCCGGTAGTCGAAAACCAAAAGAAACGCTCTCCCTCGTGTACATCATTCTGGAGTGCCAGGTATTTTAAATGCTCCAACAATACGCCTCCGTGCGAGTGGGTGATCGCTTTGGGAATGCCCGTCGTACCGGAAGAATATAGCACCCAAATGGGGTGGTCAAAAGGAAGTGGATCAAATTCCAATACCGGTGCATCACCTCTAAATGTATCATTCCATTTGATCGCGTTTTTTAGCGTGTCGGGTTCGGCAGCAGGATTTAAATACGGAATAAAGACGGTACGTTCCAGTGTAGGGAGTGCTGCACAAAGTTCGGTTAGTTCGCTCGTCCGGTCATAGGGTTTTCCATTGTATTGGTACCCATCTACAGCAAAGAGGATTTTTGGTTCTATCTGACTAAAGCGATCAACAACGCTTTGAACCCCAAAATCCGGAGAACTGCTTGACCAAATGGCTCCAAGCGAGCAGGCTGCGAGAAAAGCAATGCTGGCCTCCGGAATATTCGGTAAATAGGCCACAATCCGGTCTCCCTGTTTAATGCCCTGTTCCTTTAGGAAATGGCGCATGGAAGCCACCTGTGATTCCAGTTCCCCCCAACTTATTTCAATCGGTTGGAGTCTTTCTGAATGGAAAATCAAAGCCGGATAGGCCTCATTGGCCTTTCGGAATATATGCTCGGCATAATTAAGTGTGCTTCCTTCAAACCATTTTGCACCAGGCATTACCCGCTCGTTCAAAATGGCCGAGTAGGGCGAATGGGTGATCACTTCAAAGTATTGCCAGATACTTTCCCAAAAATCTTCGATAGAAGAACTGGACCAGGCCCATAGTTCTTCGTAATTGGCAAACTTTAGCTGATGCTCGCTTTCGAGCCAGCGCATATAATTATGTAGGTGCGACCTGGTTTGAAATTCTGAGCTCGGTTTCCAAAGTAAAGCTGGCGTTTCTTGCATTTGATTTGATTCTCCGATAGGGCAAAATAAAAAAATCGGGTAAATTAGCAGAGATTTAGACCATGTTGGATGCATAATCTGTAAATAGATGATCCAATACCCACGATCTCTCTCCTGTTTGCAAAGCTAAAGTTTAAAAGCCACTTCATGAATCGTTTAACCATTCTCTGCCTTTCTGTACTCTTCTTTTTTTCATGCGATCCCTCCAAAAGGCTTGCAAAAACAGATACCGATGACGGAATCATCCGATTTGGTATTTTGCATATTAACGACGTCTATGAAATCGAAGCACTGGAAGGGGGCAAGGTTGGCGGCATGTCCAGGGTAGCCCAACTGTACAAGGATTTGAAAGCGGAAGGTCAGCCAATACTTTTTGTGCATGCCGGTGATTTCCTCAATCCGTCTCTGCTGGGTAGCCTGAAATATGAGGGCGAACGCATAAAAGGCCGACAAATGGTCGAAGTCATGAATGCCTCCGGGGTAGATCTAGTCGCCTTCGGCAACCACGAATTTGATCTGGATGAAGACGAACTCCAGGAACGGATCAACGAATCAAATTTCACCTGGATCGGAACAAGTGTACGGCTCAATATTGAAGGCACACCCAAGCCCTTTTACAAAGAACAAAACGGCTACCGGGTTGATTGTGAGGATGGATACAATTGGTTTATCCAGGATGCGGATGGCACGAAAATCCAGGTAGGGATTTTTTCTTCAACCGTTGCGGCCAACCCAAGAGATTATGTACACTACCTCGATCCCTTTGAAAGTGCTATTCAAACGGCAGAAAACCTGCAAAAAGATTGTGATATCGTTCTAGGCCTGACACACCTGAATATGGTCCAGGATTTAAAACTGGCCGGCATGCTGCAAAATGTGCCCCTGCTTATGGGCGGACATGATCACGATAATATCCAGGAAATGGTTGGCGAAACCATGGTTTGCAAAGCGGATGCTAATGCTAAAACAGCTTATTTCTATCAATTTACCTATAATACAAAAACAGGAGAGACCTCTTTAGAGCCCCGGTTGATTCCGGTCACTGATCAAATGGATAGAGACCCGGAAGTGGCCAAGCTGGTTAAAAAATGGCAAACCATTCAGGACGCAGTGATAAAGCAGGTCATTCCGGATCCGGACCAGATTGTGTATCACACGGAGGTTCCGCTGGATGGAAGAGAATCCTCCATCCGGAATTTTCAAACCAATTTGGGTACCCTGATGACGCTGTCGATGGCTCAGGCTTCCCGGAAAAAGACCGATGCTGTATTTTTTAATTCAGGATCTATCCGAATAGACGATCAGCTGAAAGGGGATGTATTGGCTGTAGATATTTTTCGGGTGCTGCCTTTCGGCGGATCTATGGTCGAATCGGATATGACGGGTGCGCTGCTTATCCGGATTTTGGAGGCCGGTCGGGAAAATAAAGGCACCGGAGGCTTTTTGCAGGTCCTGAATTTGAAGGAGGTCGAAGACACCTGGTATATAAATGATGTAGCGATTGATCCGGAGGCTGTATATCACATTGCCTTCACGGATTTCCTCCTGACCGGTTTTGAAAACAGGCTGGATTTTATGACGCCAGACAACCCAGGCTACATTTCAATCGATATACCGAAACCGAATGATCCGACTGACCTTCGGTCTGATATCCGAAAAACACTTATTGAGTACATGCTTAAACAGTAGGATCGCTCCTAAAAGTCAACAAGTTCAATATTGAAAACCAGGACAGAATTGCCTGGAATAGGGCCATAGTTAGAACTTCCATATCCAAGTTCTGATGGAATAAAGAGTTTGCCTTTACCACCTCTTTTGAATAGTGGAATGCCTTGCTGCCATCCTTTTATGGTTTCATATAGGAAAAAAGTAGCAGGAGTACCTCCCGTTCCGTCAAAGAAAGAGCCGTCTAAAAAATAGCCTGTATAATAAACAGTAACTTCTGAATTTACATTTGGGTGCTCCGTACCTGTCCCTTCCTCCTCAATAATGTAATATATGCCCGAATCGGTTGATTCTGCAATGAGGCCATTATCATCCAGATATTTCTCAATTTTCTCCTTATCCTTTTCCAATTGATCCTTAGTACAGGCAGAAATAACGAGGCATACAGCAAGGGATAAAAAAACCAATAGGCGCATAAGAAATTAATTTGGTGCAAAACTAAACATGTCCGCGTAAATATTACGTCGGGGCTGTAAAATTTGATTTGAAAACACAAAAGTACTTTACCCCGGGGAGTTAATAAACTGTTAAAGAAATTCTAACAAACACCAAAAATGTTCGGAAATCCATCTTAGAACCCGAATTCAATAACCTCAAATCATTCGCTATGCTAAAAATGCTCGCTTTTGTTTTTGCTTTTCTGTTTATCCAACCTACACAGAATGTTCAGCAATTACCTGCAACTGTAGAGAAACCCACCATCCAAATTGCCTTATTGCTTGATACCTCCAATAGTATGGACGGGCTCATTGATCAGGCCAAGTCGCAACTCTGGAAAATGGTAAACGAATTGGCTACAACCAAGAAAAAAGGAGTGGCACCCTACATTGAAATTGCCTTGTACGAATATGGAAATAGCGGATTGGCCCAATCCGATAACTATATCCGTCAGGTAAGTGAATTATCTTCTGATCTGGATTTGGTTTCCGAACGGCTCTTTGGCCTGAGTACCAATGGTGGGGATGAATATTGTGGCGCTGTCATTGAAGATGCAACGTTAAAATTAAAGTGGTCTCCGGCAACAGATGACCTGAAGTTGATTTTCATTGCCGGTAATGAGCCCTTTACACAGGGACCGGTAGATTTCCGTAAAGCTTGTAAAGACGCCATTTCCGATGGTATCCAGATCAATACGATCTTCTGTGGAGACTACAACGAAGGTATTAATACCTCCTGGAAAGAAGGGGCTGATCTCGCTGATGGCGAATATCTGAATATTGACCAAAGCCAGGAGGTGGTGCATGTGGCTACTCCTTTTGATCAGGATATTCTCGAACTGAATCAAAAACTGAATGAGACCTACATCGGTTATGGCCGCGAAGGGGAATCCCGCAAGGAAATGCAAATGACTCAGGATGCTAATGCCGCCGAGTACGGTGCAGCCAATGCTGCCAGCCGGGCTAGTTACAAGGCAAAAGACTCATATCGCAATAGTTCCTGGGATTTGGTGGATGCTATGGAAGACGATGCGGAAATTCTGGAAGAAATTGAAGTGGAAGAATTACCGGCAGAAATGCAGGAAATGAGTGGAGAGGAGCGTGTCGCTTTTGTTGAGGAAAAATCCAAAGAACGCAGCGCTATCCAGGAGCAAATTTTATCCCTGGAAAAAGAAGCTGAAGCTTTCCGTAAAGAGGCTATGGAAGAAATGGCAGGAGAGCCCAATACCCTGGATAAAGTGATGCTTAGTGCTGTTCGCGAACAGGCAGAAGCCAAAGAATTTAAAGCCGAAGAAAATTAATTGTAATTCCCGACTGGAGAGCCATTCAATTTTGAATGGCTCTTTTTTAAGAACGTGTTTGGGAATTGCCGCTAATGTGCCGAAGTGTAAATCCCGGACACGTTCTAAGCCTGTAAAAACCAAAAATCATGAGACGAAGTATTTTCTTATTACTTTTTTTTGTTTCCTCAACCGGTCTTTTTTCCCAGCGCATTATCATACCGGAACCCCCTATGCCCAGGCCAACAGCTGGTTTGTTTGAGCTGGAAATTCGGGAAATGAAAGTAGAAGCCAGCATCAACGACCAAATAGCAAAAGTCAGCCTGGATCAGGTTTTTCATAACCCTACCAGCCACCAATTGCAAGGATTTTTTATGTTCCCAATCCCCAAAGGATCCAGTATCCGGGATTTTAGCATGTTTATCAATGGCGTAGAAACCAAAGGTGAATTGCTGGATGCGAAAAAAGCCAGACAAATTTACAACGAAATTCTCCGCAAATTTCAAGATCCGGCCTTGTTGGAATATCAGGAACAGGATTTATTCCGCATGAGTGTTTTCCCAATTCAGCCAGGTTCAGATCAGCGTATCAAACTAACTTATACTCAGGTACTGCCTAAAGACAATGCCACAACCAGTTTTGTATTACCTATTCCTGCCAATACAGCTAAACTGGGACCGGCTTCCTTTAGCGCTAAGATTGATCTGAAAACCAGCAATTCACTCAAAACCCTGTATTGTCCAAGCCACCAGGTCGAGATTAAGCGCAGTGGCGCCTGTGATGCTGTTGTTGGAATGGAAATGGATCAAAGTGTGCCACCTGCCGACCTGCAATTGTATTTTACAGATGATAATTCAGAAATGGGGGTGTCTCTACTCCAATATAAAGAGGGGAATGAGGATGGTTTTTTCTTCCTCAATTTCAGTCCCGGATTAAATGAAAAGGCACCCGTTGTAGCAAAGGATATCACTTTTGTCCTTGATGCATCTGGTAGCATGGCGGGTCCAAAAATGGAGCAAGCCAAAAAAGCACTTCTGTTTTGTCTGGAAAATCTGCAAAAGGAAGATCGATTTAATATCGTACGCTTTTCAACCGAAGCTGAAGCGGCTTTTCCCAAACTTCAGGAAAACACGGAGGCAAACCGGAAAAAGGCCCGCGATTATGTCGAAAACCTGCAGGCAATTGGGGGGACTAATGTGGAAGAAGCATTGGAGCTGGCCTTTCGTCAGGATGAAGGGAATCGCCTGCACATGCTTATCTTTTTAACAGATGGTAAACCTACAATCGGGGAGACTGATGAAACCCGGTTGTTGCATTGGGTAGGAAAACAGAATTCTAATGAACGAAGGATTTTCACCTTTGGCATTGGTACCAACCTCAATACGCATTTGCTTGATCAATTGACGCAGTTAACCAGAGCCTATCGCACCTACGTATTACCGGAAGAAGATATTGAAATAAAGGTGTCCGACTTTTTCACGAAAGTGTCTGCACCGGTCCTCACCAATCTGGAATGGTCGGTCCGAAGCTCGGGAGTTGATCTGGTTCAGGTTTATCCAAAAGAGCTTCCTGATCTTTTTAAGGGCGGCAGCATTTCCTTGTTGGGCCAATACAAGGGCAACGGCTCGGCAAAATTAATTCTGACCGGCCAGAGTGATGGAAAAACAAAGCAGTACGAATATGATCTGGTATTTTCGAAGGAATCAAAAGAAAATGACTTTATTCCGCCACTGTGGGGAGCCCGTGCAGTAGGGTATCTCCTGGATCAGATCCGCCTGAATGGCGAATCGGAAGAACTGGTCACTGAGGTGGTTCGGCTTTCCAAGCGCTATGGAATCATTACGCCATATACAAGTTATCTGATTATTGAAGATGAGCAAAATCTGATAGGTGGCAACCAGATCAGACAGGAAGATGCCTTGTTGAGTCCTCGTATGTCTTCAGGGGCACCTGCCATGGAAGATCAGATGGATATGTACCAACAATCCATGGAAGAAGTGGCCGGAGAAAGCAGTGTGCGTGCCAGCAAGGAGATTCAGAGCCTGAATAATTCAGAAAATTTGGCGCAATCCCAGGCAGGAAGAGACCGTATGGATTATAAAGCAAATGATGGCAGTACCCGAAATCTGGCTGAAAACATAGTTAATGTCCAGGGAAGAGCAGTCTATCAAAATGCAGGGATATGGACAGATTCCAGGATTCAGGAGAAGGATAAATTGCCTCTAAACAGGATTGCCTTCAACTCGGATGCCTACTTCCAATTATTGCAAGATGAACCTGCCAGTCAGGAATTTTTGGCACTCGGCCAGAATGTTCGCTTTGTCATGAATGGGCAGGTTTACGAGGTATATAACAATTGATTCGGGGATAAAAAACCAGAATTTTTGGTTCCTATAAAGGACCTGTCAGGTCAGCGACCTGACAGGTCCTTTTTGTATTTGCCTGAAAAACAGGCACTTGTAATTTTTTGGGTGTTTCAGATTTGATAGGTCGGCAACCTGTCAGGTCGGCAACCTGTCAGGTCGGCAACCTGTCAGGTCGGCAACCTGACAGGTTGCCAACCTGTGAAACGTTTTAAACCCTTATCGCCAAAAATAAAAATCCCGAATTTCAGATTTCTCCAAAATTCGGGATGACTAAAGTTTATTATGATAGCAGTTTATCGTTTAATAATTTTCTCATAATATGCCTGTTCACCAGGTTGCTCCAGGCGGATGAAATAAATACCTCCTGGTAGATCGGATAGATTCAGCTCAATCTCTCTTGTACCAGGACTTACTTTTATCGTTTGGATGATGCGTCCGTTTAGGTCGCTGACCGACACTAGGCCCTGCGCCCTGGTCTCCTCGCTGAACCTGACTGTTACTTCCTCCTCAAATGGATTCGGATAGATGGTCATTTTTGACAGCACAACCTGATCCGTTATCGAAGGCTGTGGATTAGGTATGCTGCCGCAATACACCGGACTATTAGTCACTATTACATCCAGGTAATTTGTCGCTGTACAGGAAGCCGTGGAAACAGTGATCGTAATGGTATGGAAACCAACTGTTGCCCAGGAAACCGTTGCCCACGAATTTGTAGTAGAAGAGGCTGTAGCTCCAGATCCAAAGTCCCAGAGATAGGTAGCTCCTGGTGTTGGGACTACAAAATAAAAGGCCTCATCGCCCAGACAAACACCTGTAGGACCCATTGGATTAGCTATGGCTTCATCACCAACTGTTTTTGTCACCACATTGGATTCTAAAGCGGAAATACAGCCATCAATCCGCACACAGCGGGAATATTTGGTGGTTACATAAATCGGACCTGGGTTGTAGGTAGCTCCTGTTGCTCCGGGAATGATTTCCCATTCACCGCCTTCAACCATTTGCATCCAGAAGAATTCAATTGGGCCCGGTGCACCGGAAGGAGGCGCAACTTCATAGATGAGCGCCGGATCATATCCGGGCCCACAGAAGTACTCGTCTGCTGCTATTTCTCCAGGATAGGTCAGATTCAGGTTGATGGTTACATCTGTGGAAGCACTTGATGTACAGCCATTAGCATCGATTACCTCAAGTGAATATGTACCTGCATCATCCTGGGTTGTCATTTGGATGAAAACAGTTTGGTTGCTTGAACTGAAGCCGTTATCATGACTCCACAAATAGCTAAATGGAGGCGAACCACCCTGTACATTTGCTTCCAGGATTAAAATATCTCCTTCACAGATCGGACCATTGTTGCTGGCAGATACTTCCGGAGCATCAAAGACTTCTGCCACCGTCGTACACGTACTCACACAACCATTTTCATCAGTAATTTCTACGGTGAATACTTCGCCGTCTGAAACGTTGGTTGCTACCGGGTATTGATCACTCGTGGCATTAATAATTGCGCTGCCATCTGATGACCAGGACCAGGCAATTGCATCACCTCCATCTTCCATTAAAGAGAGAGGATCTCCTGCACAAATCGGACCGTCATTGCTGGCATTGCAGACAGGCAGATCAAATACCTCGGCAGTAGTGGTACAGGTACTCTCACAGCCATTTGCATCCGTAACTACAACAGTAAAGGTTTCACCATCAGATACATTTGTGGCTGTTGGGTTTTGTGCAGTCGGATCAGAGATAACAGCTCCTCCGTCTGAAGACCAGGACCAGCCTGTTGCATCACCTCCATCTTCTGAAAGTTGCAAGGTACCTCCCTCACAAATTGGTCCGTCATTAATGGCATTACAAACTGGTAATTCATTTACAATAGCCGATACACTACAGTTACTGATACAGCCATTTGCATCAGTGATTTCAACGGTGAAGGTCTCGCCGTCAGTCACATTTGTAGCTGTTGGGTTTTGGGTAGTCGGGTCAGAGATCACCGCTCCTCCGTCGGAAGACCAGAACCAGCTTACTGCTTCTCCGCCATTCTCCATCAATTGGAGCGTACCACCTTCGCAGATTGCACCATCCGTTTCGGCGTTGCAAACCGGTGGATCATTAACCACCGCCGAGACCGTACAACTACTAACACAACCATTTGCATCGGTGATTTCGACGGTAAATGATTCACCATTAGCTACACTTGTGGCAGTTGGATTCTGTGCCGTCGGATCAGAGATCACCGCTCCACCGTCTGAAGACCAGGACCAGCTTACTGCTTCTCCGCCATTTTCCATCAATTGGAGCATGCCTCCTTCGCAGATTGGACCATCTGTGTCTGCATTACAAACTGGTAATTCAAAAACAGTAGCTACCGTAGTGCAGGTTTCTGTTAATCCGGTGGCTGAAGTTATTGTAACTGTGAAAATTTCGCCATTGATCACGTTGGTAGCAGTCGGGGTTTGGCTGTCGGGTGCATTTATTAAAGCATTTCCGTCTGAGCTCCAGGACCAGAATTCGGCATCCCCGCCATTTTCAAAGAGCTGCAGAGTAGCTCCTTCGCAAATCGGACCTTCATTTCCGGCGCCACAGGCGACTGCACAATTTACCGGACCAAAATCCAGACTGGCCATGCAATCTGTCAAGCCAAGGTCTTGCACGTTTAGGGTATAAACCATGGTCGGATCTCCCAGAAATGGACCTACCAGGACAGGTAAATCAGCATAGTTAAAGGTACCCAGGTCAGTCCCGTCCTGATCTGTGACCTGAAACTGGTCCGTGTTATTCTGCGCGTCAAAGTCGAGACTGACCATAAAGAAGCCATCCTCACAATCGCCGGGAGTGGCTACCAGGTCACTGATGGAGCAAGCACAATTATAATTGAGGGTAACTTCTAAAATCGAGCAGGACATTTTGGTTGTCTGCATGATTTCAACCGTTACCGAACCTACATCGCCTGGATTAATGACCGGGATGTCACCTACAATGGTCAGGAATTCGGTGCAAGCCGAGTCGATAACAATATCAATAAAACAAGGCTCCTCGATGATGGTAATGAAAGGTGAAATATCATCCGTAATAACGGTGACATTAACCGTATCCTGAAGCATAACAGTTGTATCTTCTATACAAACCGCAGTGACCACATATTGAATCAAAGCAGGTGCACAGTCATTGTTTTCAATAGAAAGATCAGTTGGATCAATCTCCATTCCGCTGAGGTCCGTCCAGGTAACTTCCACATCATCGGCTGTACCACCTGAAATATCAAAATCAAGTGAAAAACTCTCGTTGCTACAGGTCACAATATCGGAACCTTCGATAGCTATTGGACAACCACTGAGAATACAGGCTTTAAATACAAATACATCGCCACCGATCCCTTTCGCATCTCCTAAGGGGCTTGTACCGGCATAGGAAATTACCCCCGCAGGAGAAGCAGGTGCAAAAGGAGAACCGAATACATTTTCTTCCTGAGTACAGATTCCATGCGGACCTTCCTCAGAGATCATATCAGCAGAGGATAGCACATATTCGGTAGTCCCGGCCGGGTTTTCGAAAACCGACACACCACCATAGGCATTTTCATCGTCTATAACTCCATTTGAGGTATAGATACTTCCAACCAGGGTATTATAAACACCTCCACTTTGACTCACCACCAGGGCTCTACCGCCATGATTATAAGAATTGTGAATAGAAGTAAAACAGCCCACCCGATTACCTACCAGAATATCCCCGGAAGGGGTAAATTCTATATCCGCAATTGCTGATACATCTACAAAGGCATTGAGTGTTGGCAGGCTAATGTGCAACATTTCTGAGCCTACATAGTTATCCCAGGTTGCGCCGACAGGCATGATACTGTTATCAATAGTTCCGGTAAAGCTTCCATCCGGCTGTAAATCGATTGAATAGATAGAAGCATTGTATGTGGGATTTCCCTCAATTCCGACAGTACCGAAAAACAATTGGGTACCATCATCAGAAATATCAACCCCATAAGCTAACTCTCCGAGCAGGGAAATGCCCGGAGCGCCATCATCATATCCCATTGGATCGTAGGAATCCAGGATGTTTCCCAGTAAATCTACTCTATAAATACGACCGTCTTCGAAATTAGTGACATAAAACAGCTCCAGATCTGTATGGAAAACAAGGTTTCCAAGCCCGGGGCCGGTAAAACGATCAACAGAGTTAAACCCTTCGCAGGTTGAGTTGGTGAAGTTATAGGCCTGTTGTGGCAGAACGGAAAATACAGTAGGTTGCCCCGTTGCTGCATCCAGCATATAAATGGTTCCGGCCGCTTCCAAACTTTCCGGGCCACCGCCTATATCGCCGTATCGAATGACCGATTCATAGAAAAAGAAATCGGATGAATAATTGGAAGAGGCGCTCACATAGGTATTACCCAGATTGTCCATCGTCACGCCAAAAACATTTCCCAGAGAATCAACCTGCCAGGCAGGGTGGTGGTACATGCTTTGGGCGCCTGATACGTCAATACGTCCGGCCGCAGGCAGGGCACCATTGAGGTTGATCATACCAAAAGTATATCGGTCCCCTGCCGGGAAATCGTAGGTTGTACCACAGGTTACGGCCACAATGCCAGTAGTGGTGATACTGTTGCAGTCAGGATCGGGATCCCAGGGCAGCACTTGACTACTTCCGAGAATAGGTAAGGCAAGAAACAAGAAAAGTAGTATTCTTTTCATCTGGAGGAGGTTTGGTTTAATTTTTAAATTAGTTCTTTATCCAATTAGAATGGGTACTGGCGTTTAAGTTAATAAATGATCGAATGAGAAGTTAGATGGGACTGCCAGATTTTATGTATTAAATTAGGCAAATCTATTGAAAGAAAGCTCCTGACTGGAAGGGAATACCCTGATCCGGGTAAACAAAAAAAGCCATTTCCGGAAGAAATGGCTTTTTGTTAAATTAAATTTTGATTTCCCTTATTTCTTGGGATGCACCAGTTCCATTTCGTCAACCAGGTGTTTGGCATTCGCGTATTTGTCGATAATGAATAGCACATAACGAATATCGACCATGATATTTCGGCATATATCCGGATCATAGTTAATGTCGCTCATGGTGCCTTCCCAAACACGGTCAAAGTTTAGTCCGATCAAATTTCCATTGGCATCCACTGCCGGACTACCGGAATTTCCGCCACTCGTATGATTGGTGCCAATAAAACAAACAGGTATTTTCCCATTGGTATCAGCATATTGACCATAATCTTTTGACCGGTAAAGTTCCAGCAATCGGTTGGGCACATCAAATTCGTAATCGCCCGGCACGTATTTTTCAATGACACCATCTAAATAAGTGACATGCTCATATTGAACCGCATCCATTGGCGAATAGCCTTTTACCTGTCCGTAAGTAACCCGGAGGGTACTATTGGCATCGGGGTAAAACCTGCGTTTGGGGAACACTTCCATTTGAGCGGCCATGTATTTTCGCTGTAGCTCGTCTAATTGCTCGTTGATCTGGTCATAGTGGACAGCAACTTTTTCCTGATAGGCTTCTAACAGCTCCATATAAAATCCAATCAGCGGATCTTTGCGAATCAGCTCGACCGCTTTTTCCGGTTCCATATCCAGCCAACTGGATACATTGGCCCAACTGGTGATTCCGGATTGGGAATAAAAAGCTCCTGCCCATGTTGGAACGGTAGTACCTACTTTGGTGTAAGCCCCATACAGATCTGCCGGCAAATATTGCGGGTCCACATCTTCAAAGTACATTTGAATCAACTGCGTAAATATTTCCTGATCCACACTGGGGTCAAAGTCTTTATACATACCCTCTAAATAAGGAGACAGGCGCTGGGCATAAGCAGTGAAACCCGCTGCGCCATTGTTATCATAGCGGTCAATCAGGGTTTTAAAATAACCGGCAACACTCAGGCCTTCCACATTGCGGGAGCTGATTTCCAGGAAATATTCGCGGGCTTTGGCATATGGATCAAGGTCCTTGTACAAAATTTTCATATCCTTTAATAAGCTGCCATATTCTGTCTTCCAGGCTGGTTTGCTGGATACCATTTCCGAGAAATCGGCCTCGTATTTTTCTTTTTTGGCCAATGCATTGGATGCTTCCAGGCCCTGAACTTCACCGATCCATTTTTTCCAGCCATTTGCAATGCGGGCAAATTTTGAGGCATATTGGATTTTTGTTTCGGGGTTTTGGCGCATGGCTCTATCTAAAACTGCCAGGGATTTATCCCGAATACTGATACGCACCGGATCAATGATTTCCATAATTTGCCGCACGGCAGAAGAGGGTAGATATTGATTGGTACTTCCCGGGAAACCGAAAACCAGCGTAAAATCGCCCGGCTCTACACCATCCAGTGAAATGGGTAAAAAGTGTTTAGGCTTATAAGGCACATTAGTTTCACTGTATTCAGCAGGCATATTATCTGCTCCGGCATAAATTCGGAACAAGGAAAAATCTCCTGTGTGGCGTGGCCATACCCAGTTATCTGTATCTGCACCAAATTTTCCAATAGAAGACGGAGGCGCACCGACCAAGCGGACATCCAGGTAGGTGGTTGTTACAAAAGCAAAGTATTGGTTGCCTTTATAGAATGGTTTGATAGCGACATCCTGGTGTGCCTCTTTTTGGATTCCTGCTTTTACCGTTTCCAAATTTTTGTCAATTGCAGATTGGCGTTCTCTGGCAGTCATTTCCTTTGTTACACCGGTCAATACCTGGCGAGTCACGTCCTCCATTCGATTGATGAAGGTCGCCGAAAGCCCGGTATTGGGGAGTTCTTCGCTATAATCAGCTGCCCAAAAGCCATCTTCCAGGTAGTTGTGATCAATAGTTGAGTGCGACTGAATTTGTCCGTAGCCACAATGATGGTTGGTCAGGAGCAGGCCATTTGGACTAATCAACTCCGAGGTACAAAATCCGCCGAAGTGTACAATAGCATCCTTGAGACTACTTTGGTTTACACTATAGATGTCTGCTGCAGACATCTCCATTCCCAGGCCCTGCATTTGCTCCTCATTGAGTTGCTCCAAAAGCATGGGAATCCACATGCCTCCCTGCGCAAGCATGGGAATACTAAATAAGCCAATACAAAGGATCAATATACTTTTCTTCATGTTTTGCTGTGGTTTGTTATTTGAATAGTTGGGCTAAATTAACTTTCCCGGAAGGAAACACAAAAGACTCAACGCTAAGAATACGGATATACGTATTTGAAGAGCGTGTTCGTGATTTACACTTTGGGCTGCACGCGTCCAATTTTATACTACTCATCATTATTATTAGGTGACGTAGTTTTGGCTATGCTCCTTCATTATGCCCCTGCCTGCTCGGCCGCGGCCTCCTGGGCAGGCAGGTTGTTTAGCATAAAATTTGGAGTCGTTCGCTCCAAAAGCAATACCCGAACAAGCTCTTAGTGTAGGCCGGAGCCTCTATAGCCTCCCTAAAACAGGATACCTCAAAATGTTATGGTTTTGTTAAGGAAATTGACAGCCAGTCGAAGATTTCAGGATTCTAGTGGAAAAAAATAGACTTCTACTCATAAGACCTACATCTTATCCGCAACATACCAATATAGATATGGAGAACATTCTGGAAATATTAAACTACACAAGTTGGTTTTGCGGTGGCTTATTTGTCGTGCTGCTCCTGTTATCAATATTCAGCGGACTGGATTTTGATTTTGAGATTGGTGCAGATAGTGATAGTGATGCAGGCGGAGATTCGGGTTCACTGGGGCTTATTAAGTGGCTGTTGGTCTTTTTGACCATTGGTGCGCTTTCCGCGAAAGCGGTATTAATAAATGCACCCAATCCAATTCTGGCAGCGGGAGTAGGCATTGCGGCTGGCACGGCTTCCGGTTTTTTAATGTCCTGGGTGATGCGCTTATTGCTCAACAATCAGGAGGAAGTAAACTGGCATCCGGAGGAGGCAATCGGAAAGGAGGGTAAGATATATTCCCGGATTCAGGCTGGTGGAACAGGAATTGTGCAAGTCACGATCCGGGGTGCAAACCGGGAATTGAAGGCAACGGCAGATCAGGATATTGCTACCGGTACGGAAGTTCGAGTACTGGATTTTCAGGATGAATTACTACTCGTCACACCTTTAACAGTATAACTTTAAATCCCAATATTATGAAGCTACTCCTTTTAGTGAACCCAGAGATTTTAGTAATCCTTGGCGCCATCGGCGGTTTTACCCTTTTACTAATTCTCTTTTTTGTAAGCCGCTACAAGCGCTGTCCGTCGGATAAAATTCTGGTGGTTTATGGACGCACCGGAACCGACCAAAGCGCCAAATGTTATGCAGGTGGTGCCGCCTTTATCTGGCCGGTTATTCAGGATTACCAATACCTGGACTTAAAGCCGATTCCGATTGATGTGAATCTGCAGGATGCCCTGTCAAAACAGAATATCCGGGTGTCAGTACCAGCTCAATTTACGGTAGGTGTGAGTAACAAACCCAACCTGATGATCTCTGCAGCAGAGCGTTTATTGGGTTTGGCCCGGCAGGAAATCAGCGGATTGGCTCATGATATCATTATGGGGCAGATGCGATTGGTGATTGCTAATATGGACATTGAGGAGCTGAATGTTGACCGCGATAAATTTGTTGAGGCAGTATATGGGCACGTAGGAGAGGAGCTCCACAAGATCGGTTTGGAACTGATTAACGTAAACGTGACCGATATTCATGATGAGTCCAGCTACATCAAGGCACTCGGTCAGGAAGCCGCTGCAAAAGCCATCAACGACGCCAAAGTAAAAGTGGCGTTGGAGGAGCGGAACGGTAGCATTGGTCAGGCGGAAGCCAAACAAGAGCAGCGTACAAAAGTAGCGGAGGCTAATAGCCGGGCGGAGATTGGCGAGGCATCGGCAAGTGCTGCTGAGATTGAGGGAAAAAACCTGGCAGAAATCAAGGTAGCCGAGTCGAATGCCAAACGGGATGTGCAGATGTCGGAGGCTGATGCACAGGCAGCCATTGGTAAGGCAGATGCAAATGCTGCTGCTACTAAAGGCCGCAACCTTTCGGAGATTTTAATAGCCGAATCGGAGGCTAAGCGGGATATTCAGATTGCAGAATCTCGTCGTCAGGCAGTAGCTGCACAGAAAGTGGCTCAGGCACGTGCCATGCAGGAAGCCTATATCGCTGAAAAGGAAACAGAGATTGCGCGTGCCCAAATGGAAACGGCAAAGCGGCAGGCAGATGAGGTTGTTCAGGCATCTATTGAAAAGCAAAAAGCGGTCATTAATGCACAGGCGCAAGCCGAACGCAATCGCGAAATTGCCAAAGGGGATGCCGATGCCATCCTGTCTAAGTTGGAAGCACAGGCTAAGGGTACAGAAGAGCTGCTTACCCGCCAGGCTGAAGGTTTCCGGAAACTCGTTGATGCCGCTGGAGGCGATGCCAAAAGTGCAATCGGATTGCTTTTGGTAGATAAACTTGCAGAGTTGGCAGAGATTCAGGTGAGCGCGATTAAGAATCTGGATATTGATAAAATCGTGGTATATGACAATGGCAGTGGCCAGGGCATGGGAAATCTCATCCAAGGACTTTACAGTGCTGTACCGCAGTTGAGCGATTTTTTGAATCAGGCCGGATTGAATCTTCCGAATGTGCTGGTTCAAAATCAGGATAATCCGGTGGCAAAGGCAAAGGCTCCTCAGCAAGCAGAGGATGTGACCCTGGAAGATTAAGAATTTGAAAGAGTACCCATACAACCAAATGGGGGGCTGTGTCCGGTTTCGGGCCGGCCCTTTTTTATTTAGATGAGAGATTATAGATGAGAGATTATAGGTTAGAGATTATAGGTTAGAGATTATAGGTTAGAGATTATAGATTATAGATGAGAGATTATAGGTTAGAGGTTATACTTTTTTCCTTCGGATTGCGTCATACCCAAATGCCGGAAATTAAACCCAGACCATAATATTTCGGCATTATGGCAAACCCATCTCCGTAGGAGATCAATCTTTGTAGAAAAAAGCCAAAACAAAATATGAGCCCCATCGGGGCGGCACCCGAATTAAAAAGTGCCGCTTAAACGCGTTAAACGCTTCAAACCTTCGCGAAGCGAACATTGCCTCCTCCCCAAATGCCGGAAATTTTAATCCCATATTGGAATATTACCCCCCTTTATCCGTTTAAATTGATATTCAATTACCTTAAAAAAAAACCACATCTATGCTTCGACTATTGTTGCCCTTATTTGTTTTGTCTGTACTTTTTACTTCTACTTCCTGTAAAAAGGATTTATTCGGGGAAGAGCCGGAAAACCTACCCGTTGGAACAATCATTTGTAAAGTGGACGGTGAGGCCTTTGAAACCAAGTTTGGAACATCTGCATTAAGTGAACCCCAGGGAGGTGTTTCCTTTTTTAATATTTCCGGCTTTGAATCGCTTGCTCCGGTTATGGACGATTATATACAGATCTCTTTTGGAGTACCGGATGGTTTTCAGTTAGGCGAAAACACTTACGCTACAGAAGGAATAAACTGTACGCCTGTACCAGAAATTTGCGGTATTCTCTTTTACCGCTTTGGCGAAAGTACGGATGAATACGGTTCGACATTTGCCGGCGGGTCCTGTAC
The DNA here is from genome assembly GCA_020437105.1 of Saprospiraceae bacterium. GTDB lineage: Bacteria > Bacteroidota > Bacteroidia > Chitinophagales > Saprospiraceae > JAAEZH01. The sequence goes on along the minus strand of JAGQWR010000071.1, from coordinate 2,737 downwards.
CATTGAATTTACCACGATGGAATTTGAATCGGGAGGAAAAGTGAGCGGTAAATTCTCCGGCACACTGATTCGGGACTTTAATGGGGGCGAAGTGACCATTACAGAAGGGAAGTTTAATAATATCATCTTATAAACTGATCCAGTGCCAGATATCAATACCCGAATCGAATCCTCTGAAACGCGTATTTTCAAGGCTGTTTTTCCTAATACCACCAATCATTATGATACCATGTTTGGCGGCATGGCTATGAGTCTGATGGACGAGGTGGCCTTTATGACTGCTACCCGTTTTTGCCGAAAAAGGGTTGTGACAGTGAGTAGTAGTAAAATTGATTTTCACAAGCCTATCCCGCACGGCACGATCATAGAATTAATTGGCAGGGTGCAGCAGGTTGGAAATACCAGCTTATTGATCCGGGTTCAGATTTTCATGGAGGAAATGTATTCCGAAACCCGGGAAAAAGTCATAGAAGGAGAGTTTACCTTTGTCGCTATTGGAGATGATCGAAAGCCAATTTCGGTAATTGGATAAAATAAAAAATGGCCGCGAGAAAACTCGCAGCCATTTTTTTGTTTTCCAGGATTATTTATCCTGCCAGGATGGCTTCATAATCGGCCTGTGATAATAGCTGAGGAACGTATTTTATTCCTCGTTGACGCAGTTTTTTGACCAATTCGCGGAGTTGACTACCAGATGCCAACAAGAGATTTTCATAGATCAGGGTGATGTCCTGGTTATCTACAAAACTTTCCAAGGCTGTTTTCAGGTCGGTGATATCGGTCTCTTCAATGAGGGCAGCTGCCAGCAAGGCATCATCTGCGCTTTTTTGGCCTCTTGCCAGCAGTTCATAATACAAGGACTGGAGTGTCTTGTTTTGAAACTGGCCAATACCATTAACACCCACCGGATCTGCCAGTTCATACTTTTCGAGCAGCATGAGCATAGCCTCCATGTGGGTCTGTTCGCTTTTAGCGATATTTGAAAACGTGTTGGCATCCCAACTTTCGTCGAATGCCAGATACAGATCCCGGGCCATTTTTTCTTCTTCCCGCATCAGGATCATACTGGCTTGCTCGTGTTGATTGAGTGATTCAATCGGTAAATAATCGAGATTGCCCTGGCAATTAGCGAGGTTTAGGGCATAGTGACTGTTTGTTTCCATGATGTCCTGAGGAATGTAGTCATACTCCTTCTGGCAACCCGCCAGCAACAGGGCAAAACCAAATCCAAGGCCAAGAAAAATTACAGAATAATGAGATGACTTTTTCATTTTGCACATTTTTTTAAAAAATAAAGCAGCAAGCAGAACGTCAATGGTAGTATAACCTTTCATTATAAAGTTACCATATTTCTTCTGACGGAGTCAGTGATATTAGTCACCGACAAAACATGGGTTTTGGAAACTTTTTTTTGCTGCCTGACGGCGGTTTAAAATCAGGATCTAAGAAGCACTATTTAACTCAGGAAGACGGAACCTGATGGCTTTAAAAACTTGATGAGAAGCAATCACAACCTGTTATTCTGTGCCTGATTAAACCCACCGATGTTTATCCATAGGTAACTAATCTATTGATGCCGGTATTAATTCCAAAAGGAACATTATGGCAAAAAGAAAACAACTAAAATTTCGGAATGAAGATGATTACCCGGCACTGCGTATCCAGTTGGGGGAGTTAAAGCGAGGCGGCGCTTTTAAAAGATTTGGCGTGCATGCTATAGGTATTGGTCCGAAAATTAAGAAAGGTAAAACCACAGATCAATTAGTAATCCGTTTTTATGTGCTTTGTAAACTGCCTGAAGCTAATCTCGATCCAGCCATGCGAATCCCGGGTTCTTTTCAAACGTTCGTGACGACCCAACAAAAAACGATAGAACTGAAAACTGACGTAATTGTGTCTGCTCCGGCTTATACGCATGCTCCCGGATTGGATGAAGTCAACCGACCTGTGCCAGGCGGAGTGAGCTGTTCTTCTATTACCTTTTTCGGAACAGGGACGATTGGAGGCTGGGTTTGGGATAATACAGATAACAGCATTGTCATGTTAAGTAATTATCATGTTTTTGGGGCAACTATTGGAGGTCAGATTATTCAGCCTGGTACTGCAGATGGCGGGGTTTTTCCCCAGGATCAGGTAGCTCGGGTAAAGCGAAGTATTCCAGTCAAGGGATACGAAGGCGATCCGGTACCTTCTGATTGTAATTTTATTGATGCAGCAATTGCAGCTTCTGACAATTCAGAATTTTTCGATCTTACCGTTGTAGAAATTGGTCCGGCAGTTTATGATACCGGCAATCCGGTGTTGGGAGAAATTGTAGAAAAAACGGGCCAGACAACGGGACATACCGTAGGTATCGTCGTCGATGCAGACTATAGTACTATTATTTCCGGATATCCGGCTGGTCCTGCCGTTTTTTGTGATTGCATCCGAATTGAGCCAGTGGACAGCGCCTTGCTATTTTCGTCAAATGGAGATTCCGGATCTATTGTTTTTCGTACCAATACAGAAAGTGTTTTAAAACCAGCACTTGGTCTATACTTTGGTGGCGGTGGCACCCCTCCAAATAATTATGGGGTAGCATGTAAAATTCAGACCGTATTTAATGAATTAGATCTTGGTCCATTATGTATAGCAGGCTGTGCAGCCTGGGTTGACGCACTTTATGCAGATGAAGCAGACGAAGGAACCCAAGGGGCAATTACAGACTTTGCAAAGCCTGTAAAACCAAGTCCGTCTC